>NZ_JBEAFN010000073.1:0-96330 GCF_040061795.1 Klebsiella sp. GN_Kp190 | reverse complement strand
TGGTGCTGGGGGTGATTGCGTTCTGCGTGGGGACGGCGGCGGGGGTGCTGATGGCGAAGCTGCTGAACCTGTGCAGCCGGAACAAAATCAACCCGCTGATTGGCTCGGCCGGGGTGTCGGCGGTGCCGATGGCGGCCAGGGTGTCGAACAAAGTGGGTCTGGAGTCGGACGCGCAGAACTTTCTGCTGATGCACGCGATGGGTCCGAACGTGGCGGGGGTGATTGGCTCGGCGATTGCCGCCGGGGTGATGCTCAAGTACGTGCTGGCGATGTAAAAACGCGTTGTTCCCGGCTCGCGCTGCGCTTAGCCGGGCTACCGGATCGCAGACGGCTGTAAACCCGTAGCCCGGGTAAGGCGTCAGCCGCGACCCGGGGATTATCCCGGAGGCGGCGCTTAACGCGCCTTGTCCGGACTACCAGACTGCACGGACCCGTAGCCCGGTCAGCGCAGCGCCACCGGGAGATTTCCTATAAGGAGGCTTTGATGAATGAAACCATAACATTACGCCCCGAAAGCAGGGCATCGATATCGACAAAGGGTGTGGTCGTGGATGACATGCTGGCGTCGCTCAACGAGCTCGAGCAACTGCATCCGGCGCTGAATCTGCTGGCGCATCCATCAATCGGTCAGGGGAGTCATGATTTCTTTTTCCAGTGTTATGATGCTGGCGTACAGCATGCGCAAGCGGGAGTCGCTGAAACGGTATCAGCGCTGCCTGATTCGCTGTCACATGAGCAGCAAAGATGCGCGCTGCTGTGTGCCGCAGCGGGTCGCCTGAATGCCCTGGGCCAGCCGCTGACGCACAATCGTCTATGCGATCTGGCCGGTCAGTATTGCGCCAGCGTGGCGGATGCTGATGCCGAAACCCGCAGCGGTTTTTATACCGTACGCAGCATATCGCTGCCGGTTTACCGGCGGCTGCTGCGGGATAAGCATCCTTCTGGCATCTGTCTGCAGCAGGCGCTGCTGCACCTGCTGGCCTGGAAGAGCGATTCCCCCTGGGCCCGGCAGCAGGCTCAACGGTTGCTCTGGCAGGGCGGCGTTCTGGGGGATAAAGGCGAGTTTGCGCTCATGACGCTGGATGACGAGCTGCGGGAGCGCCAGTTTGCGTGGCCTGACCTGCGGTCGCTGCTGGCCATAACCGGGTTTCTGGCGACATTCCCGGCCGGGCCGCTATTTGCTGATTGAAAGGTGCTCCCCCTGCGGGGGAGCCTGTTAATTGGTTGCCGGATATTCCTGTACGGCGATATGCAGCGTGATTTTTTTATCGTCGCGCATAATCACCACCGGAATTTCCGAACCCGGACGAATCTCTGCGACCTGATCCATGGTTTCGAGGGCGGAAACGGCGGGCTTGTCGTTAACGGAAATAATCACGTCGTTGGCGCGGATACCCGCCTGGGCGGCCGGGCCTTCCGGCGCAACATCATTCACCACAATCCCCTGCAGCTGATCGATACCGCCGCCGCCCTGCGCATGCATCGGCGCAATTTCGCGGCCGCTGATCCCTATATAGCCGCGAATCACGCGGCCATCGCGGATCAGCTTATCCATAATCTTGGTTGCCAGCTGGAAGGGGATCGCAAAGCCGATGCCCTCCGGCGTTTCGCCGTCGTTGCTTTTATCAAATGACAGGGTGTTGATACCCATAAGCTCGCCCAGCGAGTTCACCAGCGCGCCGCCTGAGTTACCGTGGTTGATCGACGCGTCGGTCTGCAGGAAGTTCTGGCGCCCGGTGGGGTTCAGGCCGATACGGCCGGTGGCGCTGATAATGCCCTGGGTAATGGTTTGCCCGAGGTTGTACGGGTTGCCAATCGCCAGCACGACGTCACCGATATGCGGCACGCGTTTCGGATTAATCGGAATGACCGGCAGGCCGCCGCTGGCGTTGATTTTTAATACCGCCAGATCGGTGAGGGTATCGGAGCCGACCAGCAGCGCTTCAAAGACCCGTCCATCCTGCAGAGCAACAATAATCTGGTCGGCATCGTTGATAACGTGCTTATTGGTCAGGATATAGCCGCGCTGATCCATGATCACGCCGGAACCGAGCGTTAGCTGGTTATGGCTGGTGCTGTTGAGGGCGCGGTTATAGACGTTCACGACCGCTGGGGCGGCGCGGCGAACGGCGGAATTATAGCTGGCGGGGGATTCATCCGCGCTATCGTACTGCGTGGTCGGCGAAAGCTGCCACTGGCGCAGCGAAGGCATAACGGCCAGCAGCAGGCCGCCGACAATCAAACCGATAAGTATCGAACGTAAAAACTTTCCAGGCATGATGCAGATATCGTTGATGGATAGACAGGCGCAGCATAACACGTCTTGTCCGGACATCGCACTGCACGCGATGCCCGGAAGGCGAGTTAACGCAGCAGCAGATAGATGCTTTCGCTGCCGCGAATGACGTTCAGCGCAATCACCGTCGGTTTGCTTTCGAGCACTTTGCGCAGTTCGGCAATGGAGCGCACGCGCTCGCGGTTGAGGCCAATAATGATATCGTCTTTATGCAGGCCCGCCTGCGCGGCCGGGCTGCCTTTATCGACATTATCAATGACGATGCCTTTGGTTCCGTCTTTCATCTGACCGTCGCTTAACGATGCGCCCTGCAGGGCCGGTGCGATAAGCTCGGCGCTGGCGGAAGAAGAGGTGCTCTTGTCCAGAGTGACTTCCACTTCAACGGGTTTTCCTTCGCGCAAGAGTCCTAGCTTCACTTTGGTGCCCGGCTCGGTCGTGGCGATGCGTGAACGCAGTTCGGCGAAGCTGTTGAGCGGTTTACCGTTGAGGCTGACGATAACGTCACCAGATTTAATTCCCGCTTTGGCCGATCCGGAGTTTGGCAGCACCTCGCTGACGAACGCGCCGCGCTGGACGTCAAGGTTCATCGCTTTGGCGATATCCGCGCTCATTTCCATACCTTTAATACCCAGCAGGCCGCGTTTGATTTCACCAAACTGAATAAGCTGCTGGGAGAGGATTTTCGCCATATTGCTGGGGATCGCGAAGCCAATGCCGACGCTGCCGCCGCCCGGGGCCAGAATAGCGGTATTGATACCAATCAGCTCGCCGTTGAGGTTCAGCAGCGCGCCGCCGGAGTTGCCGCGGTTGATTGAGGCATCAGTCTGGATAAAGTTCTCCAGCCCCTCAAGGTTCAGGCCGCTGCGGCCAAGGGCTGAAATAATCCCTGAAGTGGCGGTCTGGCCCAGACCAAACGGGTTACCGACGGCGACGGCGAAGTCGCCCACCCGCAGTTTATCGGAGTCGGCGATCGCGATTTGCGTCAGGTTGCTGGGTTTTTGCAGCTGCAGCAGGGCGATATCGCTCTGCTCGTCGCTGCCGACCAGTTTGGCATCGAACTCACGCCCGTCGTTGAGCTGGACGCTGATTTTCTGGGCCTGATTAATGACGTGATTATTGGTCAGCACGTAGCCTTTTGCAGCGTCAATAATGACCCCTGAGCCCAGGCCTTCAAAAGGCTGCGCCTGCTCTTGCGGCGCGTTGTCGCCAAAGTACTTCTTCAGCTCTTCCGGCATATTTTGCGCGGGTGACGCGGTACCCTCAACCTGTACGCTCACCACCGCCGGCAACACTTTCTCCAGCATCGGCGCGAGGCTTGGCAACGCGCCCTGGCCGGGAACCTGTGTCGGTAAAGACGCTGCTGCCGGAGGTAAGGCGGACAACGACAACCCAATGCTTAACGCTAACGCACTCAACAGCAAAGTCGGTTTATTCATTAGTTGCTGGCTCTCGTAACCTAAGGTGTATGGGAAACGTCCCGAATGGCCCGATGTTATTGAATTTTCGACCCGGTAACAACGTGGGCAATCGTTAAATTGTAGCTGGGATGGAAGGTGGAAACGGGCGCAGAGGGTGCGCCCGGAAAATATTTTTACTGTCGTTGCCGGTTTAGTCGCGCTTTACGCCGCCGCGCAGCAGACCGGATGCACCTTCAGAGTAGTCGCGCGGCATCTGGACCGGGGCCTGATCGTTGCCCGCTTCGGACTCTTCCAGACGATTGCGGAACGGGTTGGCGTCCGCCATGCTGTCCGGCAGCAGGTTGTTGGAGCTTTTCGCCATATGCTGATACAGCTGGCGGTAATCATGCGCCATGTTATCCAGCAGCTCTGCGCTCCGGGCAAAATGGCTCACCAGCTCTTCGCGGTACTCTTCCAGCTCTGCTTTATTCTTTTCCAGTTCGAACTGCAGCGCCTGCTGTTGGCGTAATTTGCGATTGCCAAAACGCATCGCGACGGCACCGATAATGATGCCGACAACTAGCCCAATTAGCGCGTATTCCCAGGTCATGAACATCTCCCGTTGTTTTGTGGTTCCGTAGGGTGGCTGTGAGGCTCTCCGCCTGCGCCCGATAGTGCCACTATAACCGCTAATTCCACAGAAGTGGAATCCTGGCGTATCATCACGTAGTGTAGAGCGGCCTTTTTTTCGTCAATCGTGAGCTACGGCATTACGGTTTTCAAGGAATAACAATTAGATCATGCAAAGCCTGTCCCCAACATCGCGTTACCTTTCCTCTCTCAAGGAGGGGAGCCATCAACCTGACGACGTCCAGCGAGAAGCGGTCAGCCGCCTCGATACGATTTATCAAGAACTGCAGAATAAACCTTCGGTCGCGCCGCAAACCGGCGGCGGTCTGCGGGCCAAATTCGGCAAACTGCTGGGCAAGCGCGAACCCGTTGCCGAAACGGCTGCCGTTCGCGGCCTCTACATGTGGGGCGGCGTCGGCAGAGGAAAAACCTGGTTGATGGATCTGTTCTATCAAAGTTTGCCGGGAGAACGTAAACAACGTCTGCACTTTCATCGCTTTATGCTGCGGGTTCATGAAGAGTTAACGTCGCTGCAGGGGCACAGCGATCCGCTGGAAATCGTCGCGGATCGCTTTAAAGCTGAAACCGATGTGCTCTGCTTCGATGAGTTTTTCGTTTCTGATATTACCGATGCAATGCTGCTGGGCGGCCTGATGAAAGCGCTGTTTGCCCGCGGCATAACCCTGGTGGCGACGTCGAATATTCCGCCTGACGAGCTGTACCGCAACGGCCTTCAGCGCGCTCGTTTCCTGCCCGCCATCGACGCCATTAAACAGCATTGCGATGTGATGAATGTCGACGCCGGTATTGATTACCGCCTGCGCACGCTAACCCAGGCGCATTTGTGGCTGTCGCCGCTGAACGCTGAGACGCAGCAGCAGATGGATAAACTGTGGCTGGCGCTGGCGGGGGCGAAGCGCCAGCAGATGCCAACGCTGGAGATCAACCATCGCCCGCTGCCGACGCTGGGCGTTGAGAACCAGACGCTGGCGGCTTCCTTCGCCACGCTGTGCGTGGATGCGCGTAGCCAGCACGACTATATTGCGCTCTCGCGTCTGTTTCATACCGTGATGCTCTTAGATGTGCCGGTGATGACCGGGCTGATGGAGAGCGAGGCGCGGCGCTTTATCGCCCTGGTCGATGAGTTCTATGAGCGCCACGTTAAACTGGTGGTCAGCGCGGCGGTACCGCTGTATGAGATCTATCAGGGCGAGAGATTAAAATTCGAGTTCCAGCGCTGTTTATCGCGCCTGCAGGAGATGCAGAGCGAGGAGTATCTGAAGCGGGAACACCTGGCGGGGTAAAACCGGGGACAAATCACATAAAGGGGTCGATCTTTGACCCCGACTTCTCTATAATCTTGCGACCCCACGTTACGAGAAGGTTTTTTTCCCAAAACTTTCTATGTGCCGGCATAGGCTATTCGAAGGGGTAGGTTTGCTGGACAATGTCGTGTGAACCTCAACTGACTAAACGTTTGGGTGTTCACCAACGTGTAACTTATTTATTTGGGTAAGCTTTTAATGAAAACTTTTACAGCTAAACCAGAAACCGTAAAACGCGACTGGTATGTTGTTGACGCGACCGGTAAAACTCTGGGCCGTCTGGCTTCCGAACTGGCTCTGCGCCTGCGCGGCAAGCATAAAGCGGAATACACTCCGCACGTTGATACCGGTGATTACATCATCGTTCTGAACGCAGAAAAAGTTGCTGTAACCGGCAACAAGCGCGAAGACAAAATGTACTACCACCACACCGGCCACATCGGTGGTATCAAAGAAGCGACCTTTGAAGAGATGATTGCCCGCCGTCCTGAGCGTGTGATTGAAATCGCGGTTAAAGGCATGCTGCCAAAAGGCCCGCTGGGTCGTGCTATGTACCGTAAGCTGAAAGTTTACGCGGGTAACGAGCACAACCACGCGGCACAGCAACCGCAAGTTCTTGACATCTAATCGGGATTATAGGCAATGGCTGAAAATCAATACTACGGCACCGGTCGCCGCAAAAGTTCCGCAGCTCGCGTTTTCATCAAACCGGGCAACGGTAAAATCGTTATCAACCAGCGTTCTCTGGAACAGTACTTCGGTCGTGAAACTGCCCGCATGGTAGTTCGTCAGCCGCTGGAACTGGTCGACATGGTTGAGAAATTAGATCTGTACATCACCGTTAAAGGTGGTGGTATCTCTGGTCAGGCTGGTGCGATCCGTCACGGTATCACCCGCGCTCTGATGGAGTACGATGAGTCCCTGCGTGGCGAACTGCGTAAAGCTGGCTTCGTTACTCGTGATGCTCGTCAGGTTGAACGTAAGAAAGTCGGCCTGCGTAAAGCACGTCGTCGTCCGCAGTTCTCCAAACGTTAATTGTTTTCTGCTCACGCAGAACAATTTGCGAAAAAACCCGCTTCGGCGGGTTTTTTTATGGATAAATTTGCCATTTTCCCTCTACAAACGCCCCATTATTACCACTTTTTCAGCATTTCCAGAATCCCCTCACCACAACGTCTTCAAAATCTGGTAAACTATCATCCAATTTTCTGCCCAAATGCAGGTGATTGTTCATTTTTTGTTTGGATGACGAACGAAATGAAGTCACGCAAATGGGGTTTTTACATCTGGCTGGCCATGCGTGGTCGGCAGCAGTACAAAAATTCTGAATATACCTGGAGGTTTTCATGGCTGTCGCTGCCAACAAACGTTCGGTAATGACGCTGTTTTCTGGTCCTACTGACATCTATAGCCATCAGGTCCGCATCGTGCTGGCCGAAAAAGGTGTTAGTTTTGAGATAGAGCACGTGGAGAAGGACAACCCGCCTCAGGATCTGATTGACCTCAACCCGAATCAAAGCGTACCGACGCTTGTGGATCGTGAGCTCACTCTGTGGGAATCTCGCATCATTATGGAATACCTGGATGAGCGTTTCCCACATCCGCCGCTAATGCCGGTTTACCCGGTGGCGCGTGGGGAAAGCCGTCTGTACATGCACCGTATCGAAAAGGACTGGTATTCGTTGATGAATACCATTCAGACCGGTACCGCTGCGCAGGCTGATACTGCGCGTAAGCAGCTGCGTGAAGAACTGCAGGCGATTGCGCCAGTATTCACCCAGAAGCCCTACTTCCTGAGCGATGAGTTCAGCCTGGTAGACTGCTATCTGGCACCGCTGCTGTGGCGTCTGCCGGTTCTCGGCGTAGAGCTGGTCGGTGCTGGCGCGAAAGAGCTTAAAGGCTATATGACTCGCGTGTTTGAGCGCGACTCTTTCCTCGCTTCTTTAACTGAAGCCGAACGTGAAATGCGTCTCGGTCGGGGCTAAATGATGGATGTATCACAGCTGACGCCGCGTCGCCCGTACCTGTTACGAGCGTTCTATGAGTGGCTGCTGGATAACCAGCTGACTCCGCATCTGGTCGTTGACGTCACTCTGCCGGGCGTAATGGTCCCGATGGAGTACGCTCGCGATGGGCAAATTGTTCTCAATATTGCCCCACGTGCTGTCGGTAACCTCGAGCTGGCCAACGACGAAGTGCGTTTTAACGCGCGCTTTGGCGGCGTGCCGCGCAATGTCTCCGTGCCGATGGCGGCCGTGCTGGCGGTTTACGCGCGCGAGAATGGTGCGGGAACCATGTTCGAACCAGAAGCGGCTTATGATGAAGATGTCACTAGCCTGAACGATGACGAAGAGCTGCCTGACAGCGAAACGGTCATGTCGGTGATCGATGGCGATAAGCCGGATAATCACGACGACGATCCCGACGATACGCCGCCTCCTCGCGGCGGCCGTCCGGCGCTGCGCGTCGTTAAATAATGTTTATCAGGCCCTTCGGGGCCTGTTTTACTTTCTGCCATTCACCGTGATTGCCGTAAAGCATCCCTCTTTAATTCTCTATTTCATACTCTCCGATGCGGGGACGTGGCGCTGATTTCAAACTCCGCTAATAAACTTCATATTTCTACTACACTCCGTGTAGGGCTCCTGGGTTGATTGTATTCCCCTTTCCACCCCCTTTTAACTGTATATCCGCTATCTGGTACGTCTTTAGTTAAGCTATTAAGCTGGGTTGCCGATGAGCGAAAGAGCTTGCTGAGTCTGTAATACATCAGGGGGTGGCTGAAATTATAATATAGCGCGGTAAATTTTTGTGAATTTATTGAATTCATATAATTAATATTCTAGTGTTTGATATTAACTTATTTTCCTTGTAAATGACTGTTCGGAATAATGGTGTTTTATTGCCGCTATGATGATAAAATATATCAATATTATTTTTATCGTTTATGGCGGTTTTATAATTAAAGTCAATGAATATTCATGTTAAGGCGCAAAAATCGTTGAGTTTTTGCTACGATTCATTGTTTTTTTGTTTTTATTTACGTGAATTTCAGAAGGGTATTTATATGGCTTAATTATTGATTAAGTTTTTCTACATTTAAAGTTAATTTTTCTAAGTGTATTTTATTGTACCCTTTCATGTATTGTTCGTTTCGTATTTAATACGCATGCTTTCATTTAAAATGCGTTTATTAGATATATAAACATATTATACGTTAAGGATTGACTCATGAAAAAAACACTTCTGGCTGCCATTCTGGCAATGAGCGCGACTTCTGCTATTGCTGCTAACCCCTCCGCAGTATTAAAAGTAAAAGGTACTTTGACTAATGCTGCATGTACCCCAACTTTGAGTAATGGTGGTGTGGTTGATTATGGCATTATTAACTTGGGTATGCTTTCTGCTACTCAAGTTAATCAGCTGGGGCAGAAAGATATCGATTTAACTATTAATTGTACTTCACCAACCAAAGTATCATGGAACCTGGTTGATGAGCGCAGCAGTTCTAACGCAAATCTTGTCGTTGAAAACGCGACCTTTAATGGAATTTCTCTTCAAAGTATCGATCAGACTTACGGAGTTGGTAAGGCTGGCGAGGTAAATATTGGTTCATATTCTCTTTTTATAAAAAATAATAGCGTAACAGCAGACGGGAATAACGTTGACAATATCATTGTCGATTATTATGATTTAGGTGGAACTTGGAGGAATAATACTAATGGTACCACGGTAGGTAGCTCCTATCGCGATATTACTGTTGCGAATACCGGTTCTGTAGAACCGCTGGCATTCAAAACCGCCACTTTCCCAATGGCAACCTCTCTGGCAATTCAAAACACCAGCACGCTGGCTATTACTGACGATACCCCTCTGGATGGCCAACTTACCATCAGCCTGCGTTATCTGTAATTTTTAATATCATAAATTAATAATTAATAGGGGAAGTGTTTTGGCTATCCCCTATATAGAACGACCAGATTAACACGGAGTGTTAATGCTTAAGAAGGATTTTATTATGAGTTTATTTAATTCTTCAGCTATCAGATTGTGTATTGTCTCTGCATTTTGTCTGACCGCGCATTCAGTTTTTGCGGAAGGTATGGTGCCGGAGACAAGTTTACTGGTGATTGATGAAGCTACCCATAGTGGTACAATGAATGTTAAAAACACGGATGCGCATCCTGCATTACTGTATACCGCTATTATCGATTTACCAGATGAAAGTGAAGATATAAAAATAATGCCTACACAGCCTGTCATCCGCGTCGAACCTGGGCAAACACAACAAATTCGGTTTATTCTGCAGAATAACACACCACTGGAAGTGGAGCATTTTAAACGCGTAACGTTTGAAGGTATTCCGCCTAAAAATAATGATAAAAGAATTAAAATTGGTTTTAATATTCGCCAGGATTTGCCAGTTCTTATTCGCCCTGCTAACCTGGCTGTTGTTACTGATGCATGGAAGTATCTTCAATGGTCAGCAAAAGGAAATGAAGGGAAAGTCGTTAATCCAAGTAAATATGTTGTGCGGTTGGCTCGTGATATGATTTTTCTTCCTTCGGAAGCAACGGGGTATATTAATAAAAGCTATATTTTGCCCGGGGAAACATTAAAGATAACTATTTCAAAAAATATCGTTAGTGACAATAAAGTTAAATTTTTCCCTGCCAGTCGGTATGGTGTTGAAGTTCCAAGTTTTATTACGGAATTAAATGAAAGATAAGAAATATCTATGCATAAACAACGCCATTTTTCTTCCTGCAACTACGTATCTTTATGTTGTACCTTATCGCTGACTATATTTTTTTCTGCTGTTCTACAAGCCGAAGAGGTTACTTTTGACTCCGAAATGATTCACTCACGTGGGTTGAATATCAACCTTAACCGCTACTTTGCCCTGGCTCCACGTTTTCTTCCCGGTACACATTCAGTGCAGGTGAAAATTAATAATAGGGATAAAGGAACCGTGGCGGCGCGTTTTGGTGAGGATGGTACGCTTTGCATTGATAATGATTTTATTGAATTTGCCGGGTTAATGCCGGTTCCGTTGAAAAAAGATGAAGAGTGTCATGACATAGTTAATGATTATGCACAGGCAGTGGTTAAAGCCCTACCGGGTCAGGAAGCGGTAGAGCTGTTCCTACCGGCAGAAGCGTTGAACGACTTAAATGGCGACATTAAGAGTTTTCAGCGCGGCGGGATCGCCGGGTCGCTTAACTATAATCTGTTCAGTACACGCAGCGAATATGATGGTAGTGATGCCAGTCTCTACTCACAGGCCAGTCTGGAAGGTGGCCTGAATGCTGCTAGCTGGTCGTTGCGTAGCCGCTATATCCTCACCGACGATAATGGCATTAAAAATGCTGAAAGTATTTATACCTACGCCGAGCATGTTTTCGACATAATGAAGATGACAATGCAGCTCGGGGAGATTAATGCCAGATCGTACGTATTGAGTGGGGCGCCGATCCTTGGTGTTCAGTTGACGCCTACACGCGCTTTGCAAAGCCGCGGGAGTGGTATCAGTATTTCAGGGATTGCACGTAATGCCCAGGCTCGCGTTGAAGTACGCCAGAGCGGGCTGCTGATCTATAACACACTGGTGCCAGCCGGACCATTCACGATTGAGGATATGCCAGAGGTCCGTAGTAATGTGGATCTTGAGGTTACCGTTGTTGAATCCGATGGCTCAACCAGTCGCTTTATTGTTCCTGCCGCCTCCGTAAGGCGTTCATCGTTTTCTCGTCCCCAGGGAGTGTCTGTTTCAGTTGGTCAGGTGAACAAGATTAAGGGCGATCATGAAAATCCTTGGGTGTTTAACCTTTCTAACGACTGGCGTGTATTACAGCAACTGAATCTACTGTTCTCTGGCGCAATGGCGGAAAAGTATATTGCCTCGGGTGTTCAGACTGAATACTTACCAGCGGATAACTGGAGTGTATCCACCGGTGTCGCTGCAAGTCAGAAAAAGTATGGTGAGAAAAAAAATGGCGTGAAAACTGAGCTACAGACCTCGGTCAAGCTGGCGGAAACCCTGCGTTTATCCACAAGTGCAGCACATTTTAGCGACGGCTATCGTGAACTGACGGATGCTCTGAGTGATGATTTCCAGCCCTATACCAGTACATACTCGACTAGCCTGGCCTGGTCTACGTCGCTGGCCGGTACGGTCAGCGCAGGTTTTAACTACAGTAAAGGAAGCAGTGATTCGCGTAATTTGTTTTTCTTCTGGGGAAAAACCTTTAAATATGCCTCTCTTTCAGTGAATTGGCAGAGAGCGATAGGGAGCCAGAATGATGACACGTTCTACGTTAATCTAAGTATTCCGCTCGGTGGTCCGCAGAGTGTTAGCACTTATATGCGTAAACAAGGGAAAGATACTAGCTACGGTGTGCAGAATTCCGGTTCCTTGTCGCAGAATATGAATTACTACATCTCCGCTGACCGTGATAATAAAGGAAGTGAAAATAGCCTTAACGGCAGTTTGAATAGCAATCTGCATTATACGCAATTAGGCATAGGCGGCGGGCGCGTGGGTTCCCGCCACCGTAATTATAATGCCACGCTCTCAGGTGGGGTTGCGGCGCATAAAAGCGGCGTCACCTTCACGCCTTATACCATTCGGAATACGTTTGCCATTGCAAAACTGAGTGAATCGAAAGCTGGCGTTGAAATCAGTACTCCGCAGGGGACGGTCTGGACCGATTATTGGGGGCAGGCTGTTATCCCTGGGCTGAATGAGTGGCGTAATTCGCGCATTGAAATTGACGCGAACAAGCTGCCAGCGAGTATGACGCTGGCAAATGGAACAAAGTATGTGGCAGCTGCGCATGCTTCGGTGAGCGAAGTCGGTTTTAAAGTCCTGAATAACCGTCGGGTGATGATCCGCGTTAAGCGTGCGGATAACAGGGCGCTGGATAAGGGATTATCCATCGTTGATGAGAAAGGCAATTATATTGTCACCAGCGTGGATGACGGGCATGTTTTCCTTAATGAGGCTGAGCAGGTTTCGGCACTGTATGTCATGGACGATGATAATAACCGACTGTGCAAGATTGATTACATCTTAAGCGACAAGAGGGATGAAGACGCATTTTACGAAGAGGTGGACGGCGTATGTCGATGAATCAGTGGATAGGGATGCTGTTATCTGCGGGAATGTTGCTGTCAGGCACCGTTCGTGCCGAAGAGTGCCAGATTACGCTCTCCCGGACAAAAATTGATTATAACCAGATACGCCGTGATGACATTGTTTCCACTACCCAGAATTGGCACAAACTGTCTGAGTGGGAAGTGAATGTGAATGTTTCCTGTTCTGAAATGCATCAGATGGCGGTGCTGGTTCAGGGTTCTGCTGGCGAGAAAGGTCGCTTTTTGTTTGGCGCTCGCGGTGGGGTTGGGCTTAAGGTTGAAAATATTACCGTTGATGGCAAGTCCTACAGCGCTGGAAAAACAGCGGACCAGCTGAACTTTACGCCGGAGAGCGGGACAACATCTCCTCTGTATGTGCGTAACAATGAGGCGGTGATCGCCGTAGAAAATAATGTCGTGCCGCAAGGGAAGCAGATGAGTTTTCGCGTGATGCTGTTCCCCGTGCTCAACGAGAGTATGTTCAGTGGAAATACCGATAACACAACAATGGAAGCGGATATCGCCTGGCGACTGCTCATCAAATAGCACTTAGCTAAACGCTAAACGCCGGACGATTTTCTCATCCGGCGTTTTGTTTTTTACACTTCCAGGTAGTTCAGGATGCCGTCAGCCGCCTTACGGCCTTCGGCAATCGCGGTGACCACCAGGTCAGAGCCGCGAACGATATCGCCACCGGCGAAGATTTTCGGGTTGCTGGTCTGGAAGGCGTTGTCGCTACCTTCCGGCGCAATCACGCGGCCCTGAGAATCGAGCTCGACGCTGTGCTTCGCCAGCCATTCCATGCTGTGTGGGCGGAAACCAAATGCCATCACCACGGCATCGGCGGGCACCACATGCTCAGAACCGGCCACGATTTCCGCGCGGCGGCGGCCTTTTGCATCCGGCTGGCCCATCTCCGTACGCGCCATCTTCACGCCGCAGACTTTACCGTTGGCATTCACTTCAATGCCCAGCGGCTGAACGTTGAACTGGAATTCCACGCCTTCTTCACGCGCGTTTTTCACTTCGCGCTTCGATCCCGGCATGTTCTCCTCATCACGGCGATAGGCGCAGATGACGTGGGTGGCGTTCTGGCGAATCGAGGTGCGCACGCAGTCCATTGCGGTGTCGCCACCGCCGAGAACCACGACGCGCTTGCCTTCCATGCTAACGTACGGTTCATCCGCCGTTTCACCAAAGCCCATGATCTGCTTGGTATTGGCGATGAGGAACGGCAGCGCATCAAAGACCCCGCTGGCGTCTTCGTTTTCCAGCCCGCCGCGCATAGACTGATAGGTTCCGACGCCGAGGAACACCGCATCGTAATCTTTCAGCAGATCGTCGAGCTGTACATCGCGGCCCACTTCGATATTCAGTTTGAACTCGATGCCCATACCGGTAAAGATCTCGCGACGACGGGTCATCACCTCTTTCTCCAGCTTAAAGGCCGGAATACCAAAGGTCAGCAGGCCGCCGATCTCCGGATGGCGATCGAAGACCACCGCCTTCACGCCGTTACGGGTCAATACGTCGGCGCACGCCAGGCCCGCCGGGCCCGCGCCGATGATGGCGACGGTTTTACCGGTTTGTTTTACGCCGCTAAGGTCAGGACGCCAGCCCATTTCGAACGCTTTATCGTTGATATAGCGCTCAATGTTACCGATGGTTACCGCGCCGAACTCATCGTTCAGCGTGCAGGAACCTTCGCACAGGCGGTCCTGCGGGCAAACGCGCCCGCACACTTCCGGTAGGGTATTGGTCTGATGCGACAGTTCCGCCGCTTCAAAAATACGCCCTTCGTTGGCCAGCTTCAGCCAGTTCGGGATGTAGTTATGAACCGGGCACTTCCATTCGCAGTACGGGTTGCCGCAGGACAGACAGCGGTCTGCCTGCGCTTTAGCCTGGCCTTCTGAAAACGGCTCGTAAATTTCCACAAATTCAATTTTACGGATCTTCAGCGCTTTCTTTGGCGGATCAACTCGCTGTAAGTCGATAAATTGATAGACATTCTGACTCATCTTAACCCCTTACTGCGCCTGCACCCGCAGCTCAGCTGCGGAACGACTACGGTGACCCAACAGTGCTTTAACATCGCTGGACTTCGGTTTAACCAGCGCAAACTTCGCTGAGAAGGCCGGCCAGTTGGCCAGAATCTCTTCACCGCGCTGCGAACCGGTAAGCTGCACGTGCTCGGTAATTAAACCGCGCAGGTGCTCTTCATGGATGGCCAGAGAGTCAACGTCCAGCACTTCTACCAGCTCAGGGTTCACGCGTTTGCGGAAGTCGCCGTCTTCATCCAGAACGTAACCAAAGCCGCCGGTCATGCCTGCGCCAAAGTTGACGCCGGTTTTGCCCAGCACGCAGACGATACCGCCGGTCATGTATTCACAGCCATTGTCGCCAATGCCTTCGACGACGGTGATCGCACCGGAGTTACGTACCGCGAAACGCTCGCCTGCACGACCCGCAGCATACAGACGACCACCGGTCGCACCGTACAGACAGGTGTTGCCGATGATGCTGGCCTCATGGCTACGGAAGGCCGAGCCTACCGGAGGACGAATGGCGAGCAGGCCGCCGGCCATCCCTTTACCCACATAGTCGTTCGCGTCGCCGGTCAGATGCAGCTCAACGCCGCCGGCATTCCACACGCCGAAGCTCTGACCCGCGGTACCGCTAAAGTGGGCGATAATCGGATCGGCTGCCAGGCCCTGGTCACCGTGGGTCTGGGCGATATAGCCGGACAGCGATGCGCCAACGGAGCGGTCGGTGTTGCGGATATCGAACCAGAAAGTTTTGCTCTGCTTGCTGTCAACGTACGGTTTTGCCTGCTGCAGCAGCTGAGCATTGAGTACGCCATTGTCGAACGGCGGATTGTTCTCTGTGCAGTACAGCGCTTTGCCGGGATGCGGCTCCGCGGTTTCCAGCAGCTTGCTCAGATCCAGCTTCTGCTGTTTGGCGGTAAAACCGTCCAGCTCTTTCAGCAGGTCGGTACGGCCAATCAGATCCACCAGACGCTTCACGCCCAGCTGCGCCATCAGCTCGCGCGTTTCGCGGGCGATGAATTCAAAGTAGTTGGTGACCTTAAACGGCAGACCGTGATAGTGGTTCTTACGCAGTTTGTCATCCTGAGTCGCTACGCCGGTTGCGCAGTTGTTCAGGTGGCAAATACGCAGATATTTACAGCCCAGCGCGACCATCGGGCCGGTACCGAAGCCGAAGCTCTCAGCCCCGAGGATGGCCGCTTTGATGATATCAAGGCCGGTTTTCAGACCGCCGTCCACCTGCAGACGAATTTTGTGGCGCAGCCCGTTGGCAACCAGCGCCTGCTGGGTTTCCACCAGTCCCAGTTCCCACGGACAACCCGCATACTTCACGGAAGAGAGCGGGCTGGCGCCGGTGCCGCCGTCGTAGCCGGCAATGGTGATCAAATCCGCATAGGCTTTGGCTACGCCGGTGGCGATAGTCCCGACGCCCGGTTCAGAAACCAGCTTCACGGAGATCATCGCTTTCGGGTTAACCTGCTTCAGGTCGAAAATCAGCTGAGCCAGATCCTCGATAGAGTAAATATCGTGGTGCGGCGGCGGGGAGATCAGCGTTACGCCGGGTACGGAATAGCGCAGCTTGGCGATATAGGGGGTGACTTTATCACCCGGCAGCTGGCCGCCTTCGCCGGGCTTCGCGCCCTGAGCGACTTTAATCTGAATAACGTCGGCGTTAACCAGGTAAGCCGGGGTCACGCCGAAGCGGCCGGAGGCGACCTGCTTGATGCGCGAGACTTTATTGGTGCCGTAGCGTGCCGGATCTTCGCCGCCTTCGCCGGAGTTGGAGTTACCGCCGATGCTGTTCATTGCTTCCGCCAGCGCTTCGTGCGCTTCCGGGCTCAGCGCGCCGATAGACATCGCCGCGGTATCGAAGCGTTTAAACAGTTCGCTGGCCGGCTCAACGTCGTCCAGGTTCACCGTGGTTCCGTCCGGCGTTACGCACAGCAGATCGCGCAGCGTTGCCGCCGGGCGCTCGTTAACCAGCTTCGCGTACTGCTGGTAATCGCTGTATTCGCCGCTTTGTACCGCTTGTTGCAGCGTGCGCACCACGTCAGGGTTATAGGCGTGATATTCGCCGCCGTGGACGTATTTCAGCAGGCCGCCCTGATCCAACGGTTTACGCGCCAGCCAGGCACGTTTCGACAGGTTCAGCAGATCCTGCTGGAAATCCTCGAAGCCCGCGCCGCCGATACGGCTGACGACGCCCTGGAAGCACAGGTCGGACACTTCGCGATGCAGACCGACCGCCTCAAATAGCTTCGAGCAGCGATAGGAGGCAATGGTCGAAATCCCCATCTTCGACATGATCTTATACAGACCTTTGTTGATGCCGTTACGATAGTTCAGCATCACCGCGCGGTACGCTTTGTCGATGGCTTTGTTATCCACCAGCTTCGCCAGGGTTTCATAGGCGAGATACGGGTAGATAGCCGTCGCGCCGAAGCCGAGCAGCACGGCAAAGTGGTGCGGATCGCGGGCGCTGGCGGTTTCGACAATAATGTTGGCATCGCAGCGCAGGCTTTTATCGACCAGTCGGGTCTGGATCGCGCCTACCGCCATCGGAGCCGGTACCGGCAGACGGTTTTTGGCGATGTTGCGGTCAGAGAGCACCAGCAGAACGGTACCGCTGCGCACCATTTGTTCGGCTTTATCGCACAGCGCCTTCACGGTTTCAGCCAGCGTGGTTTCGGTGGCATCAAAAGTGATATCCAGGACGTCGGCGCGATAGTGCTCCTCTTCCATGGTGGTCAGCTGTTTAAAATCGGAGTACAGCAGAATCGGCGACTTGAAACTCAGGCGGTGCGCCTGGCCTTCCGCTTCGCAGAAGACGTTCATTTCACGGCCGATGCTGGTGGCCAGCGACATGACGTGCGCTTCGCGCAGCGGGTCGATCGGCGGGTTGGTCACCTGCGCGAACTGCTGGCGGAAGTAATCGTAAATGATACGCGGCTGGCTGGAGAGCACGGCAAATGGGGTATCGTCGCCCATTGAGCCGACCGCTTCCTGGCCGTTTTCACCCAGTACGCGCAGGACGGAGTCCAGCTCTTCGGCGCTGTAGTTGAACTGTTTCTGGTAGCTGGCGAGGGTATCATCATCCAGCTGGCGGCTACCGACTTCTTCGTCCGGCAGCTCTTCGAACGGCACCAGACGACGGACGTTTTTCGCCATCCACTCTTTATACGGGTGACGGCTTTTCAGATCGTTGTCGGTTTCCGCGGAGTGCAGAATACGCCCCTCGCGGGTATCGATAACCATCAGCTCGCCCGGGCCGACGCGGCCTTTTTCAACCACTTCATCCGGCTGGTAATCCCAGATACCGACTTCGGAGGCGCAGGTGATGAGCTTGTCTTTTGTGATCACATAGCGCGCCGGACGCAGGCCGTTACGGTCGAGGTTACAGGCGGCGAAACGACCATCGGACATCACGATGCCCGCCGGGCCGTCCCACGGTTCCATATGCATGGAGTTAAAGTCAAAGAACGAACGCAGCTCAGGATCCATGTCCGGGTTGTTCTGCCAGGCTGGCGGAACCAGCAGGCGCATAGCGCGGATAATGTCCATCCCGCCCGCCAGCAGCAGCTCCAGCATGTTATCCATCGAACTGGAGTCAGAGCCGGTTTCATTGACGAACGGCGCGGCGTCGTGGAGATCCGGGATCAGCGGCGTCTGGAACTTATAGGTACGGGCGCGGGCCCACTGGCGGTTACCGGTGATGGTGTTGATCTCGCCGTTGTGCGCCAGATAGCGGAACGGCTGCGCCAGCGGCCAGCGCGGCACGGTGTTGGTGGAAAAGCGCTGGTGGAACAGGCAGATTGCCGACTCCAGGCGCAGGTCCGCGAGGTCCAGGTAGAAGCGCGGCAGATCCGCCGGCATACACAGACCTTTATAAATGTTGACCAGGTTCGACAGGCTGCAAACGTAGAAATCTTTATCTTCCTGCAGACGCTTTTCGATACGGCGACGCGCGATGAATAAACGGCGTTCCATATCGCGCGGACGCCAGCCAGCCGGGGCGTTCACAAAGATTTGTTCAATACGAGGCAGCGAGGAGAGGGCGATTTCACCGAGAACGCCTTCATTGGTCGGCACATCGCGCCAGCCGACGATAGACAGCGTTTCGCGTTGAAGTTCTTCTTCGACGATGCGGCGCGCCGCTTTGGCCAGTTCAGGATCCTTATTAAGGAACAGCATCCCAACGGCATAATTTTTGGCTAAACGCCAGCCGCGCTCTTCCGCAACAATTCGGAAGAAACGATCGGGTTTTTGTAGCAGCAAGCCACAACCGTCGCCGGTTTTTCCATCGGCAAGAATCGCGCCGCGGTGCTGCATTCGGGCCAGTGCGTGTATAGCGGTTCGCACTACCTTGTGGCTAGGTTCGCCTTCTATGTGGGCGATCAGGCCGAAACCACAGTTATCCCTCTCAAGGGATTTATCGTACAACATATCAGTGAACCTCCCCAGGCTCTACGGGACACCCTCCGATACCGATTGCGCACGGGCACAGAAAGAGCATGGCGACGGGGTTTACACCTCGCATTCGCCCTCTTTAAATCCTTTTCGCATCGGTACACAAGTTTGAGGACTTGCTGTTAAGAGGGAATCTCAATTACTGCATAAATATGATGAGCAGAGCACTCATCCAGAAAGCTTCCAGCGGATTCCCAACTTATCGGGAATCCACACATACGTCAAATGGCAATCTTATTTATACAAAAATGTGCTATACAACACCTAATTTAATGATTTTTAAGAAAATAATGGCATTTTAAATGCCAGGGAAACGTACCGGTCGTCATAATTGAGTGTGATCTGTCTCACTATATCGACGGCGAGACATTATCCTTCTGTGCTGAATTGTTTTTTCATTGCAGTTTTTTAAACTGGTTTTTGTTTGATTTGCGGTGACTGATACTGTTTTATGCCCTGGTAAAGATAATGGCAAATCAGCGGCTATATATAAGGAAAACTCATTACCATACGGATGAATTAAATTGCAGTTATCTTGAGTGTTTATGCAATGAGATAGGCAGCCGCGTTGACGATTGATCCAGGTCATCGCCGTCGGTAGCTAAAAATGGCAGGCTTGGCCCCTTTCTTAAGGCCGGTCTATCAGATTATGCAGTTACAAAAATTAGTCAATATGTTTGGTGGGGATCTTATGCGCCGCTATGGTGAAAAGGTTCATAAACTGACGCTGCATGGTGGATTTAGCTGCCCAAATCGCGATGGCACTATTGGTCGCGGCGGCTGTACGTTCTGTAATGTGGCCTCTTTTGCCGATGAAGAGCAGCAGCACCGCTCGATTGCGGAACAGCTGGCCCATCAGGCGCAGCGGGTGAATCGTGCAAAGCGCTATCTGGCCTATTTCCAGGCTTATACCAGCACTTTTGCCGAGGTGCAGGTGCTGCGCGCCATGTATCAGCAGGCGGTCAGCCAGGCGAATATTGTCGGGCTATGCGTAGGGACTCGCCCGGACTGCGTCCCCGGCGCGGTACTGGATCTGCTGACTGAATATCGGGAGCAGGGGTATGAAGTCTGGCTCGAGCTGGGTTTACAGACCGCGCACGATAAAACGCTGCACCGAATCAATCGCGGCCACGATTTTGCCTGCTATCAGCGAACCACCCGTCTGGCACGCGAGCGCGGCCTCAAAGTGTGTAGCCACCTTATCGTGGGCCTGCCGGGCGAAGGGCAGCGCGAATGTCTGGAGACCTTAGCGCAGGTGGTAGAGACCGGTGTAGACGGCATTAAGCTGCATCCACTTCATATTGTGAAGGGCAGTATCATGGCCAGGGCGTGGCAGGCCGGCAGGTTAAACGGTATTGCGCTGGAAGCGTATACGGTCACTGCAGGAGAGATGATTCGCCATACTCCGCCAGACGTGATTTATCACCGTATCTCCGCCAGCGCCCGACGCCCGACGTTGCTGGCGCCGCTGTGGTGTGAGAACCGTTGGACCGGGATGGTTGAGCTGGATAAATATCTCAATGAATACGGCGTGCAGGGGTCAGCCATCGGGCGTTGCTGGATCTCTCCGGCTGCTGCCGAATAACGTCTTTTCCGGCTGACGGCTCTCCACCGTCAGGCGCGTAACTACAATCCTTCCCGCATTTTTGGCACAACTTACAGCGTCTTGCTCAGAATTGAGTATTATTGTGCGAAGTTGTCGCGAAGGAATCCCTTATGAAGCAAATCCGTATGCTGGCGCAGTATTATGTTGACCTGATGATGAAGCTGGGTCTGGTGCGCTTTTCAATGCTGCTGGCCTTTGCGCTGGTGGTGCTGGCGATCGTTGTGCAGATGGCCGTGACGATGGTGCTGCACGGCCAGGTGGAAAGTATTGATGTGATCCGCTCCATCTTCTTTGGCTTGCTGATTACCCCGTGGGCGGTCTATTTCCTGTCGGTGGTGGTTGAGCAGCTGGAAGAGTCCCGGCAGCGCCTCTCGAGGCTGGTGGAGAAACTGGAGGAGATGCGCGAACGCGATCTCAAGCTGAATGTGCAGCTTAAGGACAACATCGCCCAGCTTAATCAGGAAATCGGCGAACGTGAAAAGGCGGAAGCGGAACGTGAAACGACGCTTGAGCAGCTGAAAATTGAGATGAAAGAGCGTGAAGAGGCGCAAATTCAGCTGGAACAGCAATCCTCCTTCTTGCGCTCCTTCCTGGATGCCTCTCCGGACCTGGTTTTCTATCGTAATGAAGATAAAGAGTTTTCTGGCTGTAACCGAGCCATGGAACTGTTGACCGGTAAAAGTGAAAAGCAGCTTATTCATCTTAAGCCGCAGGATGTTTACAGCGAAGAGGTGGCGGAGAAGGTGCTGGAGACGGATGAGAAAGTCTTCCGCCATAACGTATCGCTCACCTACGAGCAGTGGCTGGATTATCCGGACGGGCGCAAGGCCTGCTTTGAAATCCGCAAAGTGCCTTATTATGACCGCGTCGGTAAGCGCCGCGGTCTGATGGGGTTTGGCCGCGATATTACGGAGCGTAAGCGCTATCAGGACGCGCTGGAGCGGGCCAGCCGTGATAAGACCACCTTTATCTCAACGATCAGCCACGAGCTGCGTACGCCTCTTAACGGCATCGTAGGCCTTAGCCGAATCCTTCTGGATACCGATCTTACCGATGAACAGGAAAGATACCTGAAAACCATCCACGTCTCAGCGGTAACGCTGGGTAATATCTTCAATGATATTATTGAGATGGATAAGATGGAGCGGCGTAAAATTCAGCTGGATAACCAGCCGGTGGACTTTACCGGCTTCCTGGCCGACCTGGAAAATCTCTCCGGCCTGCAGGCGCAGCAGAAAGGCCTGCATTTTGTGCTGGACCCCACGCTTCCGCTGCCGCATAAAGTGATCACCGATGGAACGCGTTTGCGCCAAATCTTGTGGAATCTTATTAGTAATGCCGTGAAATTTACTCCGCAAGGAGGGAATGTGAACGTCCGCGTGCGCTACGACGAAGGAGATATCCTGCACTTTGAAGTAGAAGATTCAGGGATTGGCATCCCTGAAGCGGAACAGGATAAAATTTTCGCTATGTATTACCAGGTGAAAGATAGCCAGGGCGGCAAGCCAGCGACGGGTACCGGTATCGGCCTCGCCGTATCGCGGCGCCTGGCGCGGAATATGGGCGGTGATATTTGCGTTACCAGCCTCCCGGGTAAAGGCGCGACTTTTACGCTTACCGTACACGCTCCGGCCGTGGCTGAAGAGGTCGAGGACACGCTGGCGGAAGATGAAATGCCATTACCTGCGCTGAACGTGCTGCTGGTGGAAGATATTGAGCTCAACGTGATCGTGGCGCGCTCGGTACTGGAGAAGCTGGGCAACAGCGTGGATGTGGCGATGACCGGCAAGGCTGCGCTGGAGATGTTTGTACCCGGCGAGTACGATCTGGTTCTGCTTGATATTCAACTGCCGGATATGACTGGACTCGATATTTCTCGTCAGCTGAAACAACGCTTTGCCGCCGATGAGCTCCCGCCGCTGGTGGCGCTTACTGCTAACGTGCTGAAGAACAAGAATGAGTATCTGGATGCGGGAATGGATGATGTTCTTAGTAAGCCATTATCGGTTCCGGCATTAACCGCGATTATCAAAAAATTCTGGGATGCGCCGGAAGAAGAGGAGAATGCAATGCCATCTGTAGATAGCAGTAAATCGGCTTCTGTACTGGATATTCCGATGCTTGAGCAGTATATCGAACTGGTAGGGCCGAAGCTGATTAATGACGGTCTGGCCGTTTTTGAAAGAATGATGCCGGGCTACCTGGCGGTCCTGGAATCCAATTTAACCGCTCGCGACCAGAAAGGCATTGTCGATGAGGGTCATAAGATTAAAGGGGCTGCGGGCTCAATCGGTTTGCGCCATATCCAGCAGTTAGGGCAGCAGATTCAAACGCCGGATTTACCTGCGTGGTCGGATAACGTGGGTGAATGGGTTGAAGAGATGAAATCAGAGTGGCAAAACGATGTCGCGGTGCTGAAAGCGTGGGTCGCGGCGGCAGATAAAAAATGACCCCGGATAAACCGGGGTGCGCGAATACTGCGCCAACACCAGGGAACTGGTCGTTACGCCAGAATCATTTGAGTGATTTTTTTACACGGCGCAACCTGAGGATTTGGCTTACTCGCTCATTAAGATAGCAAACCTTAAATAGTTTGTTACATGAAACAGTAAAATATGTGAAGCATAGCGAGTAATTCAAAATTTTTGACTGCTTTCATAAAGTTGTACTAAGGGGCTGATGTGATGAAGAAAATTGGTGTGGTGCTGAGCGGCTGCGGCGTTTATGACGGAAGTGAAATTCATGAAGCCGTCATTACCCTGCTGGCAATAGCCCGCAGCGGCGCTCAGGCCATCTGCTATGCGCCAGATAAAGTGCAAACCGATGTTATCAATCACCTGACCGGCGAAGCGCAGGCGGAAAGCCGTAATGTGCTCGTGGAAGCGGCGCGTATCGCACGCGGAGAGATTCAGCCTTTGGCCAATGCCCGAGCGGATGCGCTGGATGCGCTGATCGTCCCCGGCGGTTTTGGTGCAGCAAAGAACCTCAGCAGCTTTGCTTCACAGGGGAGCGAATGTGAAGTCGATCGCGATCTCAAGGCGCTGGCGCTGGCGATGCATCAGGCGGGTAAACCGTTGGGCTTTATCTGTATCGCTCCGGCACTGTTGCCGAAAATATTTGCTATACCGCTACGCGTGACCATTGGTACCGATCTTGATACTGCCGACGCGGTTGAGGAGATGGGGGCTGAACACGTGCCTTGCCCGGTCGACGATATTGTGGTGGATGAAGACAACAAAGTGGTGACGACCCCCGCGTATATGCTGGCGCAGAACATCGCCGAAGCGGCGAGCGGCATTGAAAAACTGGTCTCTCGCGTATTGGTTCTGACGGCATGACATTTCGCTTTTCGCCGTTGCGGTTGATTAAGCGCTTTGTGCTGAGGCTGCTGTTGGCTTGTGCGGTGCTATGGGGCGGCGGGATTGCCCTGTTTAGCTTCGTACCTGTTCCTTTTTCGGCGGTGATGCTGGAGCGGCAGGTCGGCGCCTGGCTTTCAGGGGATTTTCATTACCTCGCCCATTCCGACTGGGTGGACATGGATGAAATTTCGCCGTGGATGGGGCTGGCGGTTATTGCCGCAGAAGATCAGAAATTCCCGGAACACTGGGGATTTGACGTCACGGCCATTGAGAAGGCGCTGGCGCATAATGAACGCAATGAGAACCGCATTCGC
Source organism: Klebsiella sp. GN_Kp190 (assembly GCF_040061795.1). Taxonomy (NCBI): domain Bacteria; kingdom Pseudomonadati; phylum Pseudomonadota; class Gammaproteobacteria; order Enterobacterales; family Enterobacteriaceae; genus Klebsiella; species Klebsiella sp. GN_Kp190. Next base: position 71,754 of record NZ_JBEAFN010000073.1, on the reverse strand, counting down.
GGCGCCTCAACCCTGTCGCAACAGACGGCAAAAAACCTGTTTCTGTGGGACGGCCGCAGCTGGCTGAGAAAAGGGCTGGAGGCGGGACTGACCGTCGGCATTGAGACAGTATGGAGTAAAAAGCGGATCCTCACGGTCTATCTCAATATTGCTGAATTTGGTGAGGGGACGTTTGGCGTTGAAGCCGCGTCGCAGCGCTATTTTCACAAACCGGCCAGTAAACTGACGGCTTCCGAAGCCGCGCTGCTCGCTGCGGTGCTGCCTAACCCAATACGCTTCCGCGCCGATGCGCCATCGGGTTATGTTCGCAGCCGTCAGGCGTGGATCCTGCGCCAGATGAGGCAGTTAGGTGGGGAAGGGTTTATGCAGGCGAATAAGCTGCATTGATGATTTCACAACCGGTAACCCGGAAGGCACGCTGCTGCCGGGGGAATGAAAGCTAATCCTCATCAAACCCGGCGTTGAACAGCGCGATAACCGCTGCCAGCGCCTCCACTTCCTGTGGGCCGTTGGCTTCAATCTCGATCTGACGCCCTTTAGCTGAATCGAGCATCAGCAGCGCAATCACGCTATTTGCTTCCGCTTCGGTACCTTCATCATTACGCAGCAGCACCTCGGCATCATAGTTCTGCATTAATTCAAACAGCTTCATCGCCGGGCGAGCGTGCATGCCCAGCTTATTGGTGATTTCAACGGTTTGCTTAACGGTCATGATTTGCGTTTTTCCAGCGTCCGATGACGAGACTGCACGTTCTTACCGCGCGAGCGGAAGTAGTCAGCCAGCTGTTCGGCGATGTAAACCGAACGGTGTTTACCACCGGTACAACCAATGGCCACCGTCAAATAGCTGCGGTTATTGGTCTCCAGCATAGGTAACCATAGCTCAAGATAGCTGCGGGTCTGGTAGATAAAATTGTGAACTTCCGTGTGCCGGTCGAGGAAGGCGGCGACGGGCTTATCGAGGCCGGTCATGGGACGAAGCTTCGGATCCCAGTGCGGGTTCGGCAGAAAGCGCACGTCAAAAACGTAGTCGGCATCGATAGGTATACCGTGCTTAAAGCCAAAGGATTCAAACACCATCGTCAGTTCGCGCTCGCGTTTGCCTAATAAACGCGTGCGCAGCATTTCTGCCAGCTCATGCACCGACATTTCTGAGGTATCGACGATCAGGTCGGCGCGGGAACGCAGAGGCTCCAGCAGGTCGCTCTCTTCATCGATGGCGCTTTCCAGCGACAGGTTTTTACTGGACAGAGGATGTAAACGACGCGTGTCGCTGTAGCGGCGAATCAGGGTGTTACGATCGGCATCCAGGAACAGCAGCTGAGGTGAAAATTCTGCGGGCAGATTTTTCATCGCCTGCTCGAAGATTTCCGGCGACTCGGGCATGTTACGCACGTCAATGCTGACGGCTGCCGAGATGTTTCTGTCGGCGAGCGAGCGCGCCAGCTCGGGCAACAGCACAACCGGCAGGTTATCGACGCAGTAAAAACCCATATCTTCCAGCGCTCGCAGGGCGACGGATTTCCCCGACCCTGAACGGCCGCTGACGATCATCAGTACCATGTACCGTTTCTCCTCAGTACGAAAAAGAGTAAGGTGCGACTTCCGTTACGCCTCATTATTACTTCCCGCTTCAGTAATGATTTCATACAGCTCTTCATCACTTTGCGCAGCGCGCAGGCGGCGGCAAATAGTTTTATCTGCCAGACGTTTCGCCACCAGCGAGAGCGTATGCAGATGCGTTTTAGTTTGATCGGCCGGGACAAGAAGGGCAAACAGCAGATCGACGGGTTGATTGTCGATAGCATCGAAGGCAATTGGGGTTTCCAACTGAACAAAAACGCCCACGGCCCGCAGCGTATCCTCTTCGAGTTTACCGTGTGGGATCGCAATACCGTTGCCAATCCCGGTACTGCCCATTTTCTCACGGGTGAGGATCGCCTCGAAGACGATCTGGGGCGGTAAGCCTAGCTGCTTTGCCGCCAGCTCGCTGATGATTTCCAGCGCGCGTTTTTTGCTCTGGCAGTGAACCTGGCTACGGGTACATTCCTGGTTAAGGACATTGCTCAGTTGTAGAGCCGAATCGTTATTTATCATAATTTCACCTGAGCTCTCCTGGCCAACCGCCTGCGGGCGGTTGGCGTAGGCTATTGCCCGGACAATTAGTGTTGTTTCAGTTTATCTTTATGTTTTGTTAGCTGTCTTGCCAGCTTATCGATAAGACCATCGATCGCAGCATACATATCCTGCCCTTCCGCACTGGCATGGATTTCACCACCGTTGACATGCAGATTGGCGTCCGCTATTTGCGTCACCTTCTCCACTTTTAACACAATGTAGACCTGGTTGATCCTGTCGAAAAACTGCTCCAGTTTGCTGAACTTCGCGGTAACGAAATCGCGCATCGCGGGGGTTATTTCAACGTTGTGTCCTGTAATGTTGAGCTGCATAGTGTCTTCCTTATCGGTTGGGTCAAACCAGCTGCTTACGCTGATTTGACGGCGGAATGGATAAAGACTCTCGGTACTTAGCAACGGTTCGCCGCGCCACCATAATACCCTGATCGGATAGCAGGGTGGTGAGCTTACTGTCACTCAATGGTTTCGCGGGGTTTTCCGCGGCGATTAATTTCTTCACCAGCGCACGAATGGCCGTCGACGATGCTTCGCCGCCGCCTTCGGTGTTTACATGGCTGGAGAAGAAATACTTCAGCTCAAAAATACCGCGCGGACTGTGCAGGTATTTTTGCGTAGTAACGCGTGAAATGGTGGATTCATGCATTTCGACGGCCTGAGCGATGTCCGCCAGCACCATCGGTTTCATAAACTCTTCACCTTGTTCAAAAAAAGCCTGCTGCTGTTCGACAATGCAGCGGCTGACGCGCAGAAGGGTGTCGTTGCGGCTCTCGAGGCTCTTGATAAGCCAGCGCGCTTCCTGCAGGTTGCTGCGGATAAACTGGCCGTCCGCGTCATTGCGCGTACTGTTACCCATGGCGGCATAGTGCTGGTTGATCTTCAGGCGCGGAAGGCTATCTGAATTGAGCTCAACGACCCAACGATCGTTCACTTTACGCACCAGAACGTCAGGAATGACATATTCTGGCTCGCCAGTCTGGATCGACTGGCCCGGGCGCGGATCCAGCGATTGGATCAGATTTACCGCTTCCTTTAGCACGTCTTCTTTGAGGCGGGTCACGCGCATCAGGCTACGGAAGTCGTGATTGGCAAGCAGATCAAGGTGTTCGCTGATGATCAGGCGAGCTTCATCAATCCACGGCGTCTCTTTGGCAAACTGTGAAAGCTGAACCAGCAGGCAATCGCGTAAATCTTTTGCCGCTACGCCGACGGGATCGAAACGCTGAATGCGCTTGAGAACCGCTTCTACTTCTTCAAGCCCGATTTCATCATCGCCAATACTTTCCACGATGTCTTCGACAGGAACGGTCAGGTAGCCAGTATCATCAACGGCATCGACGATAGAGGTCGCGATCGCGCGATCGGTATCGGTGAAGGGCGTCAGTTCAACCTGCCACATCAGATAATCCTGCAGGCTTTGCGTGGTCTCGCCCTGGTAGACGGGCAGTTCATCATCCTGGTAATCAACGCCGTTGCCTGACGGCGTTCCGGCGGTGTAAATCTCATCCCAGCTGGCATCAAGCGGCAGCTCTTCGGGCATGTCTTTCTGCTCAAGGGCATCGACGGTATCCAGAGACTCACGATCTTCGGCCTCTTTGGTTTCTACCTCATCGTGAAGATCGGTTTGCTCCAGCAACGGGTTGCTGTCCAGCGCCTGCTGGAGTTCTTGCTGGAGTTCTAACGTGGACAGCTGCAGTAGACGAATCGCCTGCTGCAGTTGTGGCGTCATGGCAAGCTGTTGGCTTAGCCTTAATTGCAAACCTTGCTTCATATTCAGGGCCAATATCTCCGGCTAAAACGTCTGTAACCTCTACCCTATCAGAGTCTGAAGTCTTCCCCAAGATACACGCGCTTAACCTGCTCGTCTTCAAGGATTTGCTGTGGCGTACCGTGAGCTATCAGGTGGCCCTGGCTGACGATATAAGCACGCTCACACACGGCCAGCGTTTCCCGGACGTTATGGTCGGTTATCAGGACGCCAAGACCGCTGTCGCGCAGGTGTTCAATAATGCGTTTGATATCAATGACGGAGATGGGGTCCACGCCGGCGAAGGGTTCATCCAGCAGGATAAATTTCGGGTTAGCGGCCAGCGCGCGGGCGATCTCGACGCGGCGGCGTTCACCACCGGAGAGCGCCTGGCCGAGGCTATCGCGCAGATGCTCAATGTGAAACTCCTCCATCAGCTCTTTCGCCCGGTCTTCACGCTGCTCGTTGCTCAGGTCGTCGCGAATCTGCAGTACCGCCATCAGGTTATCGTAAACGCTCAGGCGGCGGAATATGGAGGCCTCCTGCGGCAAATAGCCGATTCCGCGACGCGCGCGCGCGTGCAGGGGCAGCAGGCTGATATCTTCATCATCGATGATAATGTTGCCGGCGTCGCGCGGTACGATACCAACGACCATATAGAACGTGGTGGTTTTACCGGCACCGTTCGGACCGAGCAGACCAACAATCTCGCCCGAATTCACGGTCAGGCTGACGTCTTCTACAACGCGGCGGCCTTTATAGGCTTTAGCAAGATTCTTTGCAGTTAATGTTGCCATAACGAATTACTTACCCTTCTTTGACTGATCGCTACCCTTGTCCTGCAGCTGCGAAGGAACCAGAACCGTGGTCACGCGCCCGCCTTTATTGCTGAAGGCCTGCATTTTTTGCTCTTTCACCAGGTAAGTGATTTTGTCGCCCTGGATATTGCTATCGATCTGTTCCAGATGCGCATTGCCGGTCAGGACGACAAAGTCGTTTTGCAGTTCATAATGCATTTTCGACGCGCGGCCTTTTACCGGCTTACCGTTGTCCTGCATCTGGTAGAAGGTGGCCGGGTTACCGTAGCCATCAATAACCTCTTTGCCTTTCTCTCCACCCGGACGGGTCACAACAACTTTGTCGGCGTTGATTTTGATCGTTCCCTGAGTGACGACAACATTCCCCGTAAAGGTGACGACGTTGCCCTGCATATCCAGCGACTGCTGATCGGATTCAATGTGAATCGGCTGATCGGTATCACCTGTCTTTGCCTGTGCCGACAGGCTGGCGGCCAGTAAGGCGCTGGCGAGCGCAATCTTAAGGCTGAGTTTGTTTGTTCTGAATTTCATATGAGGTTCTAACCTTTTCAATCAGCTCGGCATTTTTACTGCGCAGGTTCCCGCGCATTTTCAGGCCGCTGGAATTAAATGTTGTTCCGTACAACGTCACCATGTCATCGGAGGTAACATCCTGCGTCACCAGGTTTATCTGGGCGTTATCCGTCGTAATTTTGCGCAGTTGAGAATCCGCCGTCAGCGCATTTACCTCAACGTGCCCGTAAAGATACAGCATGCGGTCATTCGTCAACTTAGCTTTATCCGCTTTGATAGACCAGGTTGGTACTTTATTGGTATCAAAGGTGGTCATCACCGGTTTTGTGAACCACGAGAGCTGCTGTTCGGAAAAATACTCCACGTGTTCCGCGATGAGCCGGTAGTTAAGCGCCCCTTCGGGGCTATACACGACGGTATCAGTATGCTCGCTGGTATACGTTGGATCGTCAGGATTGATCGCTTGCTGGGTGGTATCGTCCGTACTCGCCAGGTTCAGGCCGATCAGGATCAGCGCGACCAGCGACAGTAAAATGATAACCCAACGTCTGGTTTTACTCATATAGATTGCCCTTTGGCCTCATCCAGCTTGCCCTGCGCCAATAGTAGCAAATCGCACACTTCGCGTACCGCTCCGCGACCCCCGTTGATACGAGTAACGTAATCCGCGCGCGGGAGCAGCAACGGATGCGCATCGGCTACCGCTATGCTTAAACCTACTTCAGCCATCACCGGCCAGTCGATCAGATCGTCGCCAATATAGGCGACTTCATCCGCGCTAACGGCCAGTTTATTGAGTAGTTCACGAAACGCCAGCAGCTTATCCGACTGCCCCTGGTAGAGATGCGTAATGCCCAGCGTTTGGCAGCGATCTTCCACCAGTTTAGCGTTTCGCCCGGTAATTATCGCCACTTCAATATCTGAAGTCAGGGCGCAGCGGATACCGTAGCCGTCGCGCACGTTAAACGCCTTCAGCTCTTCGCCGTTGTTACCCATATAGATAAGACCGTCGGACAAAACGCCGTCTACATCAAGTATCAATAAACGGATCTTCGCCGCCCGGTCAAGAAAGTCCTGGCTTACCGGCCCGTAGCAGGTCGCTATCAGGGCATCAGCATTATTCATTATTTTTTCCTTACTTACACTACGCCCGCGCGCAGGAGATCGTGCATATGTATCACACCTACCAGACGGTCGCCATCAGCAACCAGCACGCAGGTGATATGACGGGACTGCATCAGGTTCAGCGCATCAACGGCCAGCGTGCCGGGACGGATGCGGATTCCGCCTCGCGTCATCACTTCGGCAATACTGGCGTTACGCATATCAATGCCGGTATCAAATACGCGGCGCAGATCGCCATCGGTGAAGATGCCGATGATATTCATTTCATCATCGCAAATGGCGGTCATGCCTAAATTTTTGCGCGTGATTTCCAGCAACGCATCGCGGAGCGTGGCCTCCAGGCCAACGTGCGGAATTTCATCGCCGGTGTGCATGATATCATTGACCCGCAGCAGTAGCTTACGGCCCAGAGCGCCGCCAGGATGCGATAGCGCAAAATCTTCAGCGGTAAAACCGCGGGCTTCCAGCAGCGCTACGGCAAGGGCATCGCCCATGACCAGCGCGGCGGTGGTGCTTGACGTGGGGGCCAGCCCTAACGGGCAGGCCTCTTTGGGCACCTTCACGCACAGGTGAATATCCGCCGCGCGCGCCATGCTGCTTTCCGGTCGGCTGGTGATACAAATCAGCGCCACCTGCTGGCGCTTAAGCACCGGAATCAGGGCGAGGATTTCATTTGACTCGCCCGAGTTGGATAGCGCGATCACCACGTCGCATGGAGTTACCATGCCTAAATCGCCGTGCGCGGCCTCACCGGGATGAACGAAGAAAGATGACGTTCCGGTACTGGCGAAAGTGGCTGCCATTTTTCGCCCGATATGGCCGGATTTCCCCATTCCCATCACCACAACTTTACCGGTACAGCGGAAAATGGTCTCACAGGCACGGGTAAAATCTTCATTAATGTATTGATCGAGCTGGGCCAGACCTTCACGTTCAATGTCCAGAACCTCGCGGCCTGCCCGTTGAAAGTCAAAATCCGCTGGCAAATCTATTTGCGACATAATGTTATCCCGAATCATTCAACGAAGAGCGGCGCTGTCCAGTACAGCATCGCTAACCAAAGCACAAAACCACCCAGCAGCAGGGCACCGGCAAGGCGACCGGGCTGCTGCTTACGGCGCCAGCACAGCGCGGCGAAGATCAGGCTGACCAGCAGCATGACGCCATAATCGCGGGTAAAGGCCTCGGCGGCAAAGGTGCCTGGCGCAATCAGCGCGGGGAGCCCGAGGACCAGTACAATATTAAGAATATTAGCGCCAATGATATTGCCGATAGCGATGTCATTTTCGCCTTTTCGCGCTCCGGCGATGGCCGTGGCCAGCTCGGGCAGGCTGGTGCCGATAGCGACGACCGTTAAGCCGACGGTCAGTTCGCTGATAGCAAAAAAGTTTGCCAGCACCGTGGCGTTATCGACCACCATCCGCGTAGCCATCGGCATCACAATCATCGCGACGCCCAACCAGAGCAGCGCGACGGGAAGCGAGCCTTCTCGCGGCAGCTCCGCCAGCTGTTCACGGGTCAGGCTGTCGTTACCCTGGCGTTCCGCAAGGCGGGCAATTTTAAGGGTAAACAGCAGCCACAGAATGGCCAGCGCCAGCAAAAAAAGGCCGTCTATCCGCGTAAGCTGGCCGTCGTACAGCACAAATCCTGCCAGTAAACTAACCAGCAACATTAACGGCAATTCGCGGCGCAGGATATCAGAATGCACGGTAAAAGGTTGAAACAGCGCGGTGAGGCCGAGGATCAGCAGGATATTGGTGATATTCGATCCGAGAGCGGTGCCGATCGCCAGATCGGTTTGCCCATGCAGGGAAGCGGCGGCGGAAACAATCACTTCCGGCAAACTGGTACCGATGCTGACTACCGTCATGCCAATAATCAGGGGAGGGATCCCCAGCATACGGCAGAGTATTGAAGCGGCGTAGACCAGACGATCGGCGCTGTAGACAACCAGCAATAAACCAATAATTAACAGAGCCGTCGCTAAGAGCATCTAAAGTCCTTTCTTCAGGTATAATCGTCGCCTCGCTGGCCGTCCGTAGGCAGCGTAACGAATTCTTAATTTTGACTTTATGTGTGCCAAAAGTAAAACAAATGCCAGCTTTCGCTAACCCGGGCGGGTAAGATTCTGTAAAAATGTTGGGTTTGTGGTGAAAGAAAGCGCCATGCTTAGCCCGACGGGTGTCTAGTAAGGATGATTTTATGAGCCAGAGTTCGGCGAATCTAGTCGAAGTGCGCGGTATTCGCTTCTCGAGGGGCGATCGCGTGATCTTCGATGATATCTCGCTATCGGTACCCCGCGGCAAGATCACCGCGATAATGGGGCCATCAGGGATCGGCAAAACCACCCTGTTACGTCTCATCGGCGGTCAGATCCCGCCCGATAAAGGCGAAATCCTGTTTGATGGTGAAAACGTACCGCAGATGTCGCGTTCGCGCCTGTATACCGTCCGCAAGCGCATGAGCATGCTGTTTCAGTCCGGCGCGCTGTTCACCGATCTGAATGTGTTCGATAACGTCGCTTATCCGCTGCGCGAGCATACGCGTCTGCCGGAAGCGCTGCTGCACACCACGGTGATGATGAAGCTGGAAGCCGTTGGGCTACGCGGAGCCGCGAAGCTGATGCCTTCTGAGCTTTCCGGCGGCATGGCGCGCCGTGCCGCCCTGGCGAGGGCGATTGCGCTCGAACCTGATTTAATCATGTTCGATGAGCCCTTTGTCGGGCAGGACCCCATTACGATGGGGGTGCTGGTGAAGCTGATTTCTGAACTCAATAGCACCCTGGGTGTCACCTGTATCGTGGTTTCGCATGATGTGCCGGAGGTGCTCAGCATCGCGGACTTTGCATATATCGTGGCGGACAAAAAGGTCGTAGCGCATGGGAGCGCGCAGTCGCTGCGTGAAAATGCCGATCCTCGGGTTCGTCAGTTCATTGATGGTATCGCCGACGGCCCGGTGCCGTTCCGCTATCCGGCGGGTGATTATCATCATGATTTATTGGGCAAAGGGAGTTAAGCGACTCATGTTGTTAAATGCGCTAGCCGCGCTTGGGCATCGCGGTATAAAAACTATCGCGACGTTCGGGCGTGCTGGATTAATGCTCTTCAACGCGGTTGTGGGCAAGCCTGAGTTTCGCAAGCATGCGCCGCTGCTGGTGCGTCAGCTGTACAACGTTGGCGTGCTATCGATGCTGATCATCATTGTATCGGGTCTGTTTATCGGTATGGTGCTGGGTCTGCAGGGCTATCTGGTGTTGACCACCTATAGCGCCGAAACCAGTCTGGGCATGCTGGTGGCGCTGTCGCTGCTGCGTGAGCTGGGGCCGGTGGTCGCCGCGCTGCTGTTTGCCGGGCGTGCCGGCTCGGCGCTGACTGCTGAAATTGGCCTGATGCGCGCAACGGAGCAGCTCTCCAGTATGGAGATGATGGCGGTCGACCCGCTTCGCCGCGTGATCTCTCCGCGCTTCTGGGCGGGGGTGATTTCACTGCCGTTGTTAACGATTATTTTTGTGGCGGTCGGCGTTTGGGGCGGCTCGCTGGTTGGTGTCAGCTGGAAGGGCATCGATGGCGGCTTCTTCTGGAGCGCGATGCAAAACGCCGTTGACTGGCGGATGGATCTGGTTAACTGCCTGATTAAGAGCCTGGTTTTCGCCATTACGGTAACATGGATCGCGTTATTTAACGGTTATGACGCTATCCCCACTTCCGCCGGGATTAGCCGGGCGACGACGCGTACCGTGGTGCATGCGTCGCTGGCGGTTCTGGGGCTGGATTTTGTGCTGACTGCGCTGATGTTTGGGAATTGAGTTCATGCAAACGAGAAAAAATGAAATCTGGGTAGGGGTGTTTTTACTGGTTGCGCTGCTGGCCGCGCTGTTTGTCTGCCTGAAGGCGGCAAACGTAACCTCTTTACGTACCGAACCGACTTATCGGCTCTATGCCACTTTTGACAATATCGGCGGTCTCAAAGCGCGCTCTCCGGTGCGGATTGGCGGCGTTGTCGTTGGACGCGTGGCGGATATTACGCTCGATCCTAAGACCTACCTGCCTCGCGTCGCGCTCGATATTGATGAGCGCTACAACCATATTCCGGATACCAGCTCGCTGGCGATCCGAACTTCCGGTCTGCTGGGCGAACAGTACCTGGCGATGAATATCGGGTTTGAAGATCCTGAGCTGGGAACCACTATCCTTAAAGATGGCGGTACCATTCAGGACACCAAATCCGCAATGGTGCTGGAAGATTTGATAGGCCAGTTCCTTTATAACAGTAAAGGTAGCGACAATAAGAATTCTGGCGATGAACAGGCTGCTGGAGAGAGTCATACTGACGCTACGCCGCCAGCCGGCACGACGCACTAATTTCAGGAGAGTTAAGATATGTTTAAACGCTTACTAATGGTCGCCATGCTGGTGATTGCCCCCTTGACTGCGGCCACCGCCGCGGATCAGTCCAATCCGTACAAGCTGATGGACGAAGCGGCGCAGAAAACCTTCGATCGCCTCAAGAACGAGCAGCCGAAGATTCAGGCCAACCCGAACTACCTGCGCGATATCGTCGATCAGGAACTGCTGCCCTATGTTCAGGTGAAATACGCCGGCGCGCTGGTGTTAGGTCGTTATTACAAAGAAGCGACCCCGGCGCAGCGTGAAGCCTATTTTGCCGCCTTCCGCGAATATCTGAAGCAGGCCTATGGCCAGGCGCTGGCGATGTATCACGGTCAGACCTATCAGATTGCCCCTGAGCAGCCTTTGGGCAGCGCGACCATTGTTCCTATCCGCGTCACCATCCTTGATCCGAATGGCCGTCCGCCGGTGCGCCTGGATTTCCAGTGGCGTAAAAATACCCAGACCGGTAACTGGCAGGCGTACGACATGATTGCGGAAGGGGTGAGCATGATCACCACTAAACAAAACGAGTGGAGCGATCTGCTGCGTACTAAAGGCGTTGATGGTCTGACGGCGCAGCTGAAGGCAAGCTCCGCGCAGCCGATTACGCTGGAACAGAAAAAATAATGACCGGGCAGCTGAGCTGGGCTCGCGATGGTGAGACGCTGGCGCTGCGCGGAGAGCTGGACCAGGATCTTCTGGTCCCGCTGTGGGAAGCGCGCGCGCAGGCGACGGATGGCGTGTCTGCCATCGACCTGAGCGCCGTGACCCGCGTGGACACCGCCGGGCTGGCGCTATTAGTGCATTTTATCGCACTGGTTCGTCGGCAGGGCGGGGAAGCGAAGTTGACCGGGAAGAGTGAAAATCTGCAAACCCTGGTCAGGTTGTATAACCTTCCTGCTGATATGATCCCATAACTTTTTCAGTGCCTTAGTGCTGAAGCTATTCTGAAAGCCCCATCAAACTTTTCGATGGGGCTTTTTGCTTGTTTAAGACGGCGCCACTTTCCTCTAAGATGTTGGGCTGTTTTCACTATCAGATAAATGTAGCCCATGGAAAATCATGAAATTCAGACCGTGCTGATGAACGCACTCTCCCTTCAGGAAGTCCACGTCTCTGGCGATGGCAGCCACTTTCAGGTTATTGCTGTGGGTGAGATGTTCGACGGCATGAGTCGGGTCAAGAAGCAACAGGCTATCTATGCCCCGCTGATGGAATATATTGCCGATAACCGCATCCATGCTCTGTCGATTAAAGCGTTTACTCCGCAGGAGTGGGCGCGAGACCGCAAACTTAATGGCTTATAAGCTGTGGGGATGTTCCCCGCAGCGTATGTGAATTCTTAACAGAGAACAGAATCAATGGATAAATTCCGTGTTCAGGGGCCAACTCGTCTTCAGGGCGAGGTCACCATTTCCGGCGCGAAAAACGCCGCCCTGCCAATCCTCTTTGCCGCGCTATTAGCCGAAGAGCCGATTGAGATCCAAAACGTACCGAAGCTGAAAGACATCGATACCACCATGAAACTGCTGAGCCAGCTGGGCGCGAACGTTAAGCGCAACGGCTCCGTATGGATCGATGCCGGCCCGGTCGACGTTTTCTGTGCTCCGTATGACCTCGTCAAAACCATGCGCGCGTCTATTTGGGCGCTGGGACCGCTGGTGGCGCGTTTTGGCCAGGGGCAGGTTTCTCTTCCCGGGGGCTGCGCCATCGGCGCGCGCCCCGTTGATTTACACATTACCGGCCTTGAGCAGCTGGGTGCGGAAATCAAGCTGGAAGAAGGTTATGTCAAGGCGTCGGTTAATGGACGTCTGAAAGGCGCGCATATTGTGATGGATAAGGTCAGCGTTGGCGCTACCGTGACCATCATGAGCGCTGCGACGCTGGCGGAAGGTACGACCGTTATCGAAAACGCCGCGCGCGAGCCGGAAATTGTCGATACCGCGAACTTTCTCAACACGCTGGGTGCGAAGATCAAAGGTCAGGGTACCGATCGTATCACCATCGAAGGCGTAGCGCGCCTCGGCGGCGGCGTCTACCGCGTTCTGCCGGATCGTATTGAAACCGGGACGTTCCTGGTGGCGGCGGCGATTTCTGGCGGTAAGATCCTGTGCCGCAATGCCCAGCCGGATACCCTTGATGCGGTTCTGGCCAAGCTACGCGACGCCGGTGCGGATATCGAAACGGGCGAAGACTGGATTAGCCTGGACATGCACGGCAATCGTCCGAAGGCCGTCAACGTGCGTACTGCCCCACACCCAGGCTTCCCGACCGACATGCAGGCTCAGTTCACCTTGCTGAATCTGGTTGCCGAGGGCACCGGCGTGATCACCGAGACGATCTTCGAAAACCGTTTCATGCATATCCCGGAACTGATCCGTATGGGCGCGCATGCGGAAATCGAAAGCAATACGGCGATTTGCCACGGCGTGAAGCAGCTTTCCGGCGCCCAGGTGATGGCGACGGATCTGCGTGCATCAGCTAGCCTGGTACTGGCGGGCTGTATTGCGGAAGGTACGACGATTGTCGATCGTATTTACCACATTGACCGCGGCTACGAACGTATCGAAGACAAGCTTCAGGCGCTTGGTGCGAATATCGAACGCGTCAAAGGCGAATAAGCCGTAGCAGCAGCCCTCTGACGTTTGTCCGGGGGCTGTTGTCTGCAACCTCGCTTTACTTGTTGTTCTTCCTTGGGCGCATCATTTGCGTTCTGTCGATAAACTGATGGGTATGGGGATCGTGATAGCGCGATGGCCATATTACCCACGGATCGGTTTCCAGCGCGTTAGCAATAATCAGCTCGCCCTTGGGCCAGGGCCGGGTCAGCGCATTGGCGAGCGTTGAAGAACTTAAACCATTACGCCGCGATTCAGCTGCCAGCGACGTCCCTTTTTTGCGTAATCCGGCAATAATATCCGCCGGATGCCAGTCGATGAACTTATCCATAAATTCTCCTGGTAATAAACATGCCTGGCGTCCTTAATGGACGACAAAATGACTATACCGTGGGTTCCAGTAATGTTCTAACAAGTTCTTTTAATGGGTTTGATATTAGGAATATATCAAGGTATACGGCTGGTTCTTGGTTTTTTGACGCTTACTGGAACTTTCCCGCGGTTTGCGCGGGAAAGCAAGAGGAGGGGTTAGTGATCGCGTTGCACAGCGATGTGGGCAAGACCGATTAGCGCTTCACGCCACGGAGAATCGGGAAGGACCTGAAGCGCGGCAATCGCTTTATCAGCCTCTTCCTCCGCGCGTTTTTGGGTCCATTCCAGCGAGCCGCAGGTTGCCATCGTTTCCAGTACGGCGTCGAGAAGATGACGGCCATTACCCTGCTCAATCGCCCCACGGATCATGGCGGACTGCTCTGCGTTGCCGTGTTGCATAGCATGCAGCAGCGGAAGGGTGGGTTTGCCTTCATTCAGATCGTCACCGACGTTTTTACCCAGACGCTCACCGTCTGAACTGTAGTCAAGCAGATCGTCGATCAGCTGGAAAGCGGTACCCAGATAGCGTCCGTAATCCTGTAACGCTTTCTCTTGTTCCGCGCTGCAGTCGGCCAGAATGCCGGAGCACTGGGCTGCGGCTTCAAACAAACGTGCGGTCTTGCTGTAAATGACCCGCATGTAGTTTTCTTCAGTGATATCCGGGTCGTTAACGTTCATCAACTGCAGGACTTCCCCTTCGGCAATGACGTTAACGGCTTCCGACATCACTTCCAGCACTCTCAATGACCCAAGGCTGGTCATCATCTGAAAGGCGCGGGTGTAGATAAAATCACCGACCAGCACGCTAGCCGCATTGCCAAAAGCGGCGTTTGCGGTGGCTTTTCCCCGGCGCATATCAGACTCATCGACGACATCATCATGCAGCAGGGTGGCGGTATGGATAAATTCGATCAGCGCGGCAATGGCGACGTGAGCGTTTCCCTGATATCCAACGGCACGCGCGGCCAGTACGGCAATCATCGGGCGAATGCGTTTACCGCCTCCGCTAACAATGTAATAGCCTAACTGATTGATAAGCTGAACATCAGAGTCGAGTTGCTCAAGAATTGTCGCATTGACGCCCGCCATATCCTGCGCGGTTAACTCATTGATTTTTTCTAAATTCATCGCAAAAGCCGGGCCAAATGTCCTGTTACCGCGTATCCGAATGGGATCACAGAAGGATTAAGATAGAATTAAAAGAAGCTATGATTGTACTGAAAAATTGCCGTAGTTAAACGCTGGAGTGAAAGTTGTGTTTTTTTTCTGCGTTGATCGCTGATCGCTCTTGTCAAAGGCTCGCGTTTTGCGTAATATTCGCGCCCTATTGTGAATATTTATAGCGCACTCTGAATCATACGAAGAGGTGCGCGGAAGCGGAGTTTTATATGTACGCGGTTTTCCAAAGTGGTGGTAAACAACACCGAGTAAGCGAAGGTCAAACCATTCGCCTGGAAAAGCTGGACATCGCAACTGGCGAAGCTGTTGAGTTCGCAGAAGTGCTGATGATCGCAAACGGTGAAGAAATTAAAATCGGCGTTCCTTTCGTTGAGGGCGGCGTAATCAAAGCTGAAGTTGTTGCACACGGTCGTGGCGAGAAAGTTAAAATCGTTAAGTTTCGTCGTCGTAAACACTACCGTAAGCAGCAGGGCCATCGTCAGTGGTTCACTGATGTGAAAATTACTGGCATCAGCGCCTAAGACCTGAGGAGAGATTTAAATGGCACATAAAAAGGCTGGCGGCTCAACTCGTAACGGTCGCGATTCAGAAGCTAAACGCCTGGGCGTTAAGCGTTTCGGTGGCGAATCCGTTCTGGCGGGTAGCATCATCGTTCGTCAACGTGGTACCAAATTCCACGCTGGCACTAACGTAGGTTGCGGTCGTGACCACACTCTGTTTGCTAAAGCAGACGGTAAAGTGAAATTCGAAGTTAAAGGCCCGAACAACCGTAAATACATCAGCATCGTTGCTGAGTAAGTTTTTCGTGGTCCGGTAACGGATTAAAGCCCCGCAACGTGTTGCGGGGCTTTTTACATTGAAACCCCGGAAAATTTTCTGCAGGGAAAACGGGCATGAAGCAGCAGGCCGGCATCGGCATTATTTTAGCGCTCACCACGGCGATGTGCTGGGGTGCCCTGCCGATAGCAATGAAGCAGGTTCTTGAAGTGATGGAACCGCCGACGGTGGTGTTTTACCGCTTTTTGATGGCAAGTTTTGGTCTTGGCGCTATCCTCGCCATGAAAAGAAAGCTGCCCCCGCTGCGGATTTTTCGCAAGCCGCGGTGGTTGGTACTGCTGGTTATTGCGACAGCGGGTTTGTTCGGTAACTTCATTCTGTTTAGTTCTTCCTTGCAATATCTCAGCCCCACCGCTTCCCAGGTGATTGGCCAGCTGTCTCCGGTCGGCATGATGGTGGCCAGCGTTTTTGTCCTTAAAGAGAAAATGCGCGGCACTCAGGTTGTGGGAGCGCTGATGCTGGTGAGCGGTCTGGTGATGTTTTTTAACACCAGCCTGATCGAGATTTTTACCCGCCTGACGGACTACACGTGGGGGGTAATTTTCGGCGTAGGTGCGGCGACGGTGTGGGTGTGCTACGGCGTCGCGCAAAAGGTGTTATTGCGCCGTCTGGCATCACAGCAAATCCTTTTTTTGCTGTACACTTTATGTACGATATCGCTATTGCCATTAGCGAAGCCTTCGCAGGTGCTGGCATTAAGCGACTGGCAGCTGGCCTGTCTGGTTTTTTGCGGGCTCAATACCCTGGTCGGCTACGGCGCTCTGGCGGAAGCAATGGCGCGCTGGCAGGCGGCGCAGGTGAGCGCGTTGATTACCTTAACGCCGCTGTTTACGCTGCTGTTTTCAGATTTATTATCACTGGCCTGGCCCGACGTTTTCGCCAGACCGCTGTTGAACCTGATGGGTTATCTCGGTGCGTTTGTCGTGGTTGCGGGCGCGATGTATTCCGCCGTCGGTCATCGTCTTTGGGGACGATGGCGTAAGCGAGAAGCGGTTGTGCCGCTCCCCCGCTCAGGCGAATGATTTACGGAGAGTAAAATGAAGTTTGTTGATGAAGCAACGATCCTGGTCGTAGCAGGCGATGGCGGCAATGGTTGCGTTAGCTTCCGCCGCGAAAAATATATCCCGAGAGGCGGCCCGGACGGCGGTGACGGCGGTGACGGCGGCGACGTCTGGCTTGAGGCGGACGAAAACCTCAACACCCTGATCGACTACCGTTTTGAGAAGTCTTTCCGCGCTGAGCGCGGGCAGAACGGTCAGAGCCGTGACTGTACCGGTAAACGCGGTAAAGACGTAACGGTGAAGGTACCGGTAGGGACTCGCGTCA
The DNA here is from genome assembly GCF_040061795.1 of Klebsiella sp. GN_Kp190. Classification (NCBI taxonomy): domain Bacteria; kingdom Pseudomonadati; phylum Pseudomonadota; class Gammaproteobacteria; order Enterobacterales; family Enterobacteriaceae; genus Klebsiella; species Klebsiella sp. GN_Kp190. The sequence goes on along the minus strand of NZ_JBEAFN010000073.1, from coordinate 54,696 downwards.
TCGATCAGGGCACCGGCGAGACGATGGGTGATATGACCAAGCACGGTCAGCGCCTGATGGTCGCCAAAGGCGGCTGGCACGGTCTGGGTAACACCCGTTTCAAATCGTCCGTTAACCGTACTCCACGTCAAAAGACGATGGGGACGCCGGGCGATAAGCGCGATCTGCAGCTGGAGCTGATGCTGCTGGCGGACGTCGGCATGCTGGGAATGCCGAATGCGGGTAAATCGACCTTTATTCGTGCCGTTTCCGCCGCGAAGCCTAAAGTCGCTGACTATCCGTTTACTACGCTGGTGCCGAGCCTCGGCGTGGTGCGTATGGACAACGAGAAGAGCTTCGTGGTGGCGGATATCCCGGGGCTGATTGAAGGCGCCGCTGAAGGCGCGGGTCTCGGTATTCGCTTCCTGAAGCACCTGGAGCGCTGCCGCGTGCTGCTGCATCTCATCGATATCGAGCCGATTGATGGTTCCGATCCGGTGGAGAACGCGCGGATTATTATCGGTGAGCTGGAAAAATACAGTGAGAAACTGGCTTCTAAGCCGCGCTGGCTGGTCTTTAACAAGATTGACCTGATGGACAAAGCTGAGGCGGAAGCGAAAGCGAAAGCTATCGCGCAGGCGCTGGGCTGGGAAGATAAGTTCTACCTGATTTCGGCGGCCAGCCAGCAGGGCGTAAAAGACCTGTGCTGGGACGTGATGACCTTTATCATCGAAAACCCGATTGTGCATGCGGAAGAAGCGAAGCCTGCCGAAAAAGTCGAGTTTATGTGGGACGACTACCACCGCCAGCAGCTTGAAGAAGCTGAAGTGGAAGATGATGAAGACTGGGATGATGATTGGGATGAAGACGACGAAGAAGGCGTTGAATTCATCTACAAACGTTAATCCTGAACAAACGAAAAGGGCCGCCAATGATGCGGCCCTTTTGCTTTAGTTGTTCTGATAGAGGTCTTTGTACAATCGGCTTTCGAACCGCACCAGTGGAATGCGGCGATTACGCTGGTCGGCCGGAGGCACCGCGTAGCCAGAAAGGTATTGCACGAACGCCATCTTCTGCCCGCTGGCCGTCGTGATGAAACCGGCCAGGTTATACACCCCCTGCAGTGAACCCGTTTTCGCCGAGACTTTGCCATCGACACCCGCCTGATGCAGGCCTGCGCGGTACTGCAGAGAACCATCATGGCCGGCCAGAGGCAGCATCGAGATAAAGTTGAGTTCATTATCGTGCTGGGCGATGTACTGCAGCACCTGCATCATCGTCGCGGGTGCGATGAGGTTATGGCGCGACAGACCTGAGCCATCGGCAATGATGGTATTCCCGAGATCGACGCCGGCCTGCTGACGTAAGATCTGCCGTACCGCATCGGAACCGGCTCGCCAGGTACCCGGTACGTTGAAGCGAGCGTGCCCAATGGTGCGGAATACCGTATCGGCGATCATGTTGTCCGATTTTTTCAGCATAATACGCAGCAGATCGTGCAGCGGCGCAGATTGTGTACTTGCCAGGACGGTACCCGGATCGTTTGCCAGCGTCTGGCGCAGCAGCGTGCCGCTCCAGGTGATGTCGGCGTCGGTCAGCTCAGCTTTCAGAATCGCACCGGCGTAGCTGGCGCCATCCTGAATGGCAAAAGCCAGCGGCAGCGGCTCGCTGCGCTGCGGCAGACAGCCGGTCAGGGTGTAACGGTTCAGATCGCCGGGAACCACGTCAAGCTCACAGTACTGGGCTTCAGAAGAGCCCCGGGGCAGCGTACGCACCTGGCTGAACATGGTCACCGGGTAGTAAGACGCCACGCGAATAAACGCCAGATCGCCCGGCTTTTGCGCGCTATAGAGCGAGATGGAGAAGCAGTTCCGATCGACAATCGCCGCCGCCGGCGGGGCGCTAAAGCACTGCGTCATATCGTTCCATGGCCAGCCAGGCGCTTTGTCATGGCTGGCGAAGATGGAGGTATCGATCAGCACATTACCTTCAATTCGCTGGACGCCTGCTTTCTTCAGCGTGGCCACCATATTACGAATATCCTGACGCCTGAGGGTAGGATCGCCGCCAAAGCGCGCAATGAGGTCGCCTTTCAGGACGCCGCCATCGAGGCTGCCTTTCGTTTCCAGCGTCGTGGTGAAGCGGAAGTCCGGACCCAGCTGCAGCAGCGCAGCAAGCGCGGTTATCACTTTTTGGGTGCTGGCGGGGAGCGCCATCTGCTGGCTATGGTAGTCTATCTCCGGCGTCGGGGATCCCACCTTCTGCGCCATAAAGGCAAGGTTTGCGCCCGCAGGAAGCTGATTGATGTACTCGTCAATATTCGCCGCCTGAGCGCTAAGCGCTATACCGGCAGTCAATCCGATGATAAATCTGGAAAATCGCATAATCTCGCGCTAACAACCTGAAACCAGTCCGTCATACTACGGTGCATCGCCCTGTAAAGTAAACGATGACCCATAGTGAACTTCAGGGTAAAATACGTATCAAATTGAAAATTGCTGCTGGCCTGGGGATGACTTTCCGGGTCGGTTTTCTTTTGCTCCGGCCCTGCTCAAGTCTTGACCGGCTGCGGAGCGGCGTTGTCTGCTCCATGAAGGAATGAAAAAGAGGTATAACAAATGCAAGCTATTCCGATGACCTTACGTGGCGCTGAAAAACTGCGCGAAGAACTGGATTTTCTGAAGTCCGTACGTCGTCCTGAAATCATCGCGGCCATCGCTGAGGCCCGCGAGCACGGCGATCTGAAAGAAAATGCTGAGTATCATGCTGCCCGTGAACAGCAGGGCTTCTGTGAAGGTCGCATTAAGGATATCGAAGCGAAGCTGTCGAACGCGCAGGTCATCGATATCACCAAAATGCCCAACAATGGCCGGGTGATTTTTGGTTCGACGGTCAGCGTTCTGAATCTCGATACGGATGAAGAGCAAACTTATCGTATCGTTGGCGATGACGAGGCCGATTTTAAGCAAAATCTGATTTCTGTAAACTCACCGATTGCACGTGGTTTAATCGGTAAAGAGCAGGACGATGTGGTGGTTATCCGTACACCGGGCGGGGAAGTCGAATTCGAAATTCTTAAGGTTGAGTACCTTTAATTCGAATTTAACGCTACGATGTTGATGGATTGTAAAGAAAGGAAAAAGGCCGCGTAGCGGCCTTTTATCAGCGTCCGGAGCATGGCATTTTGCTCGTCTACCCGCAGAAAACCCTCGATTTACACAAAGTTGTGTCGATAACCAGGATATTCTTAGCGTGGCAGCGAGATTTTACGCTCTTTAGTCGGGCGGTACAGAACCAGCGTTTTACCGATGACCTGTACATTACAGGCGCCGGTTTCGCGCACGATAGCTTCCACGATCAAGGTTTTAGTTTCGCGATCTTCCGAGGCGATCTTCACCTTGATAAGTTCATGGTGCTCTAACGCTTGTTCAATCTCGGCCAGTACCCCTTCGGTCAAACCATTGTTGCCAAGCATAACTACCGGCTTGAGCGGATGTGCCAGACCTTTCAGGTGCTGTTTTTGTTTAGTACTCAGATTCATCGTATTTTTTTGCTTACGTTGGGATTGAAAACGGTTCATTCTACCGCCATCTCCCATATATCGCCAAACTACCGCGTCGATTTTTACGTCGCGAAGTACGATGAACCCGAAATGGGAATGTTAAATGACAGGTAAAAAGCGTTCTGCCAGCTCAAGTCGTTGGCTTCAGGAACACTTTAGCGATAAATATGTTCAGCAGGCACAGAAAAAGGGGTTACGTTCCCGTGCCTGGTTTAAACTTGATGAAATACAGCAAAGTGACAAGATTTTTAAACCGGGGATGACGATAGTTGACCTCGGCGCTGCACCCGGTGGCTGGTCGCAATACGCGGTTACGCAGATCGGTAACAGCGGCCGCATCATTGCTTGCGATCTTTTACCTATGGATCCAATCGTTGGTGTGGACTTCCTTCAGGGCGACTTTCGTGATGAATTAGTCCTGAAAGCGTTACTTGAGCGTGTAGGTGACAGTAAAGTACAAGTTGTCATGTCCGATATGGCGCCAAATATGTGTGGAACACCGGCGGTGGATATTCCCCGGGCCATGTATCTGGTGGAACTGGCGCTTGGAATGGCTCGTGATGTATTAGCGCCAGGTGGTAGTTTTGTAGTGAAGGTGTTCCAGGGCGAAGGCTTCGATGAGTATCTAAGAGAGATTCGCTCCCTGTTTACGAAGGTCAAAGTTCGTAAGCCGGACTCTTCTCGCGCCCGTTCGCGTGAAGTGTATATTGTAGCGACCGGGCGTAAACCATAACCGGCAGATTTCAAACGAAAGTTTGAAAGACGCTGGATATAGAGTATCCTGACGCTGTTTTTAACACAGTTGTAATATGAGGTTAATCCCTTGAGTGACATGGCGAAAAACCTAATACTCTGGCTGGTCATTGCCGTTGTGCTGATGTCAGTATTCCAGAGCTTTGGGCCCAGCGAGTCGAATGGCCGCAAGGTGGATTATTCTACCTTCCTGCAGGAGGTCAATCAGGACCAGGTTCGCGAAGCGCGTATCAACGGACGTGAGATAAACGTTACCAAGAAAGATAGTAACCGTTACACGACCTACATCCCGGTGAACGATCCTAAGCTGCTTGATAACCTTCTGACTAAAAACGTCAAGGTGGTAGGTGAGCCGCCAGAAGAGCCGAGCCTGCTGGCTTCTATCTTCATCTCCTGGTTCCCGATGCTGCTTCTTATCGGCGTCTGGATCTTCTTTATGCGCCAGATGCAGGGCGGCGGTGGCAAAGGCGCCATGTCGTTCGGTAAGAGCAAGGCGCGTATGCTAACGGAAGACCAGATCAAAACCACTTTTGCCGACGTCGCCGGTTGTGACGAAGCGAAAGAAGAAGTCGGTGAACTGGTTGAATACCTGCGCGAGCCGAGCCGTTTCCAGAAGCTGGGCGGTAAAATCCCGAAAGGCGTCCTGATGGTCGGCCCTCCGGGTACCGGTAAAACCTTGCTGGCAAAAGCCATCGCGGGTGAAGCAAAGGTACCGTTCTTTACGATTTCCGGTTCTGACTTCGTTGAAATGTTCGTCGGTGTGGGTGCATCCCGCGTGCGCGACATGTTTGAACAAGCCAAGAAAGCGGCTCCGTGCATCATCTTTATCGATGAAATCGACGCCGTGGGCCGTCAGCGTGGCGCTGGCCTGGGCGGTGGTCACGATGAACGTGAGCAGACGCTGAACCAGATGCTGGTAGAGATGGACGGCTTCGAGGGTAACGAAGGTATCATCGTTATCGCAGCAACCAACCGTCCGGACGTTCTTGACCCTGCGCTGCTGCGTCCAGGCCGCTTTGACCGTCAGGTTGTGGTCGGTCTGCCGGATGTCCGCGGTCGCGAACAGATTCTGAAAGTGCATATGCGTCGCGTACCGCTGGCGCCGGATATCGACGCGGCAATTATCGCCCGCGGTACGCCTGGCTTCTCCGGTGCTGACCTGGCAAACCTGGTGAACGAAGCTGCGCTGTTTGCCGCTCGTGGCAACAAGCGCGTTGTATCGATGGTTGAATTCGAGAAAGCGAAAGACAAAATCATGATGGGTGCGGAACGTCGCTCCATGGTGATGACGGAAGCGCAGAAAGAGTCCACCGCGTATCACGAAGCCGGTCACGCAATTATTGGTCGCCTGGTGCCGGAACACGACCCGGTGCACAAAGTGACGATTATTCCGCGCGGTCGCGCGCTGGGTGTCACCTTCTTCCTGCCTGAAGGCGACGCGATTAGCGCCAGCCGTCAGAAGCTGGAAAGCCAGATTTCTACCCTTTACGGCGGTCGTCTGGCGGAAGAGATTATCTACGGCGTAGAACATGTTTCTACCGGTGCGTCGAACGACATTAAAGTCGCGACCAACCTGGCGCGTAACATGGTGACCCAGTGGGGCTTCTCTGACAAACTCGGCCCGCTGCTGTATGCCGAAGAAGAAGGTGAAGTATTCCTTGGCCGCAGCGTTGCGAAAGCGAAGCATATGTCCGATGAAACGGCGCGTATCATCGACCAGGAAGTGAAGTCACTGATTGAGCGTAACTACAATCGTGCACGCCAGCTTCTGAACGATAATATGGACATCCTGCACGCGATGAAAGACGCGCTCATGAAATATGAGACCATCGACGCCCCGCAGATTGATGACCTGATGGCTCGCCGCGATGTTCGCCCGCCAGCTGGCTGGGAAGAACCGGGCTCGTCCAACAATTCTGACAACAATGGCACGCCTCGTGCGCCGCGTCCGGTCGATGAACCGCGTACGCCAAACCCGGGTAATACGATGTCAGAACAGCTGGGCGACAAATAAGTTAGCCGTTATTGATGCTGTTGTACTTTTCTAAAACCCCTGAGCGTTTGCTCCGGGGTTTTTCTTTTTCAATCTTTCTCTGACTCAGGGATTTAGCGATGAAACTTGTAGCCCAGGGCTCAACCCTCGATCTCTCTCACCCACATGTGATGGGTATTCTTAACGTTACCCCGGATTCGTTCTCTGATGGCGGGACCCACAACACGCTGGTCGAAGCCGTGAAGCATGCCAATCTGATGATCAATGCCGGGGCGACTATCATTGATATCGGTGGGGAATCGACGCGTCCGGGGGCGGCAGATGTCAGCGTCGAGGAAGAGCTGGCGCGAGTCATTCCGACGGTAGAAGCGATTGCCCAGCGCTTTGAAGTCTGGATTTCCGTTGATACCTCAAAGCCGGAGGTGATCCGCGAGTCAGCGCGTGTTGGCGCGCATATCATCAATGATATCCGCTCGCTGACCGAACCGGGAGCGCTGGAGGCGGCGGCTGAAACGGGCTTACCGGTGTGCCTGATGCATATGCAGGGTCAGCCGAAGACAATGCAGGATGCCCCGAAGTACGCGGACGTGTTTGCTGACGTTGAGCGCTTTTTTATCGAACATATTGTGCGTTGCGAACGGGCCGGTATCGCAAAAGATAAATTGTTGCTCGACCCGGGATTTGGTTTCGGTAAAAATCTTTCTCATAATTATGAACTGCTTGCCCGACTTGGAGAGTTCCATCATTTTGGTCTTCCGCTGCTGGTAGGCATGTCACGTAAGTCGATGGTAGGTCAGTTGCTGAATGTCGGGCCGACGGAACGCCTGAATGGCAGCCTGGCTTGCGCAGTCATTGCTGCAATGCAGGGCGCGCAGATTATTCGCGTCCATGATGTCAAAGAAACGGTAGAAGCGCTGCGCGTGGTGGAAGCTACCCTGGCCGCTAAGGAAAATAAACGTTATGAGTAACCGCAAATATTTTGGTACGGATGGTATTCGTGGCCGCGTAGGCGATGCGCCAATAACGCCAGAATTTGTATTAAAGCTGGGCTGGGCGGCGGGTAAGGTGCTGGCACGCCACGGTTCACGGAAGATTATTATTGGTAAAGATACCCGTATTTCAGGGTATATGCTGGAGTCCGCGCTGGAGGCTGGCCTGGCCGCCGCGGGATTATCCGCTTCTTTTACCGGCCCGATGCCAACGCCGGCAATTGCCTATCTGACGCGCACCTTCCGCGCGGAAGCCGGGATTGTGATTTCCGCTTCACATAATCCGTTTTATGACAACGGCATCAAATTCTTCTCTATCGAAGGTACCAAGCTTCCGGATGAGGTAGAAGAAGCCATTGAAGCCGAAATGGAAAAAGAGCTGACCTGCGTGGATTCCGCCGAGCTGGGTAAAGCCAGTCGTATCGTCGACGCCGCCGGTCGCTATATCGAGTTTTGCAAAGGCACCTTTCCGAACGAACTGAGCCTCAATGCTTTGAAGGTGGTAGTCGATTGCGCTCACGGGGCGACTTATCATATTGCGCCGAATGTTTTCCGCGAGCTGGGCGCTCAGGTTATAGCGATGGGCTGTGAGCCTGATGGCCTCAACATCAATGAAGAGGTCGGGGCGACGGACGTTCGTGCTCTGCAGGCGCGCGTGCTGGCGGAGAAAGCCGACCTGGGTATTGCCTACGATGGCGATGGCGATCGGGTCATCATGGTGGACCACGAAGGCAACAAAGTCGACGGTGACCAGATCCTCTATATCATTGCCCGTGAGGGGCTACGCCAGGGGCAGCTGCGGGGCGGCGCCGTCGGGACGCTCATGAGCAACATGGGCCTTGAACTGGCGCTTAAACAGCTGGGCATTCCTTTCGTTCGCGCGAAGGTGGGCGACCGCTATGTGCTGGAGAAGCTGCAGGAGAAAGGCTGGCGCATTGGCGCAGAAAACTCCGGTCATGTGATCTTACTGGATAAAACCACGACGGGGGATGGAATTGTCGCCAGCCTGCAGGTGGTGGCGGCGATGGTGCGTAACCATATGAGCCTGCACGACCTGTGCAGCGGAATGAAAATGTTCCCGCAGCTTCTGGTTAACGTTCGCTTTACTGAAGGTAGCGGCAACCCGCTGGAACATGAGCATGTAAAAGCAGTAACCGCGGAAGTAGAAGCGGCGCTGGGTAATCGGGGGCGCGTACTGCTGCGTAAATCAGGCACAGAGCCGCTGATTCGCGTTATGGTGGAAGGTGAGCACGAAGAGCAGGTGCACGAATTTGCCCACCGTATCGCCGATGCCGTAAAAAGCGTTTAATCTCTCTTGCTAAGTGATTAAAAAGGCGACGCTTGCCGCCTTTTTAATCGACAAAAAATCGCTTTTTGCTGTTTTTTTCCGCACTTGATACAATGCGCTGAAATTGCCCTTGCGAAGGTCATTCGCTTTGGTTAGTATTCACACCCGCTTCAGTGGGAAACGTTAAAACGTCCCGCTTTATTGGTCGAAGCACTTGGTATGCGGCAAATCCGCAAGGAACAGGTTGATTATGTACGAAGCTCTTTTAGTTGTTTTCCTTATTGTGGCAATTGGCCTTGTGGGTCTGATTATGCTGCAGCAAGGTAAAGGCGCTGATATGGGAGCCTCCTTCGGAGCAGGCGCTTCCGGCACTCTGTTTGGATCCAGCGGTTCTGGTAACTTCATGACCCGTATGACTGGTATCCTGGCTGCGCTGTTCTTCATCATCAGTCTGGCGCTGGGCAATATCAACAGCAACAAGACCAATAAAGGAAGTGAGTGGGATAACCTGAGCGCGCCGAAAACTGAGCAAACTCAGCCGACCGCGCCGGCGCAGCCGAGCAGTGACATCCCGCACTGATAAGCAGTATCCGTACCGAGGTGGTGGAATTGGTAGACACGCTACCTTGAGGTGGTAGTGCCCTAACGGGCTTGTGGGTTCGAGTCCCATCCTCGGTACCAATTTCCTGAAGAAAGACGCTGAAAAGCGTCTTTTTTTTCGTCCCCAAAAAGTTGAGCAGCAGCATTAGCGGCAGATATGTCACTCCGGTTGGGTTCGGGATTTTTCTGCATAAAAAAGGCCGCGTTAGCGGCCTTTGCGAATTTCTCTGGAGCGTTACTTCGCTTTATTTTCGAGGTTTTCCACCTGCGGCAGGCCAGTTGCGGAAGACGCGGTCAGCAGTCCAGACTGCGCGTAGCCAAACAGCTTATCGCGAGTATCGGTGATATCCAGGTTGCGCATCGTCAGCTGGCCGATACGATCCTCAGCGGAGAACATCGAGTCACCTTTTTCCATCGTCAGACGCTCTGCTTTATAGGTCAGATTATCAGAGACGGTATTCAGGATGGAGTAGTCGTTGCCGCGACGCAGTTCAAGCGTCACTTCGCCGGTAATTTGGCTTGCTACCCAGCGCTGCAGGCCGTCGCGCAGCATCAGCGCCTGGGAATCGAACCAACGCCCTTGATACAGCAGTCGACCCAGCTGACGACCGTGCGCGTGGTATTGCTCAATGGTATCTTCGTTATGAATACCGGTCAGCAGACGCTCATAGGCAATATGCAGCAGCGCCATTCCCGGGGCTTCATAGATGCCGCGGCTCTTCGCTTCGATGATACGATTTTCGATCTGATCGCTCATACCCAGACCATGGCGTCCGCCGATGCGGTTAGCCTCCAGCATCAGTTCAACGTCATCGCTAAAGGTCTGTCCGTTCAGCGCAACCGGATGGCCCTGTTCAAAGCGAACGGTGACTTCTTCCGCAGGGATTTTGACGCTTTCATCCCAGAACTTGACGCCCATAATCGGGTTCACAATCTTGACGCTGGAGTTCAGGAATTCAAGATCTTTAGCTTCGTGCGTCGCGCCCAGCATATTGGAGTCGGTTGAGTAGGCTTTTTCAACTGACATTTTATAGTCAAACCCGCAGGAGATCATAAACTCTGACATCTCCTGGCGGCCGCCTAACTCGTCGATAAAGTCGCTATCCAGCCACGGTTTGTAAATTTTCAGCTCAGCGTTGGTCAGCAGGCCGTAACGATAGAAACGTTCGATATCGTTGCCTTTATAGGTACTCCCGTCGCCCCAGATGTTAACACCGTCTTCCTTCATTGCGGCGACCAGCATGGTACCGGTCACTGCGCGGCCCAGCGGCGTAGTATTAAAGTAGGTCAACCCGCCGGTGGTGTTATGAAATGCGCCGCACTGGATCGCGGCAATGCCTTCCGCAACCAGCTGCTTACGGCAGTCGATCAGACGAGCCCCTTCAGCACCATACTCTTTGGCACGACGAGGAATGGCCTCGTAATCGTCTTCGTCTGGCTGTCCCAGATTGGCGGTATATGCATAAGGGACTGCTCCCTTTTTACGCATCCACAGCAGCGCGGCGCTGGTATCCAGCCCACCAGAAAAAGCAATACCAATACGTTGGCCAACCGGGAGATGCTTGAGAATCGTCGTCATAAAATAAAACCCTGCTAGATAGACTGTGGTGAGTTTGACTCAACAATCTTTATTGCATGTTTATGCATTAATTGTGAGTTTTCATTTAATCATCTTTTGCTGGCGACAGGAAGAGGCTGAGCCGCTTTTTGCCAAAAAACCCAGAAATACCAGCATGAACCGAAACCTGGCAATGTGAAATTCATGTTGACAAAATATATGAAGTATCAATACAATTCACTACGATTTTATGTCCCGTCTCTCGGTACCAAATCCCAGCAGTATTTGCGTCTTTTACTCAAAACGAGTAAAATATGCCACGTTTCAGGCGCGGGGTGGAGCAGCCTGGTAGCTCGTCGGGCTCATAACCCGAAGGTCGTCGGTTCAAATCCGGCCCCCGCAACCACTTTCCCATTAAGTACTTTTTCAAATATACTGTGAGGACCGGGTCCTTCGTAGACGAATTTGAAAGAATTCTTCTGGAAAGTGTTCCAGATCGCAGTTGCGATCTCAGGGTTCAGTTATCTAAAGCCCCGATTTATCGGGGTTTTTTGTTATCTGACTTCAGAATAACTGGGCTATACGCCCTTTTTTTATGTCTTGGGGGTGGGTTTGTCCACATTAGAGCAAAAATTAACAGAGATGCTCACAGCGCCAGTTGAAGCGCTTGGCTTTGAGCTGGTCGGCATCGAATTTATTCGCGGTCGCACGTCCACACTGCGCATCTATATTGATAGTGAAGATGGCATCAATGTTGATGATTGTGCTGATGTGAGCCACCAGGTCAGTGCTGTTATGGACGTAGAAGACCCGATTACAGTCGCTTATAACCTGGAAGTTTCTTCTCCAGGTCTCGATCGTCCTATGTTTACCGCCGAGCACTATGAGCGTTTCATCGGCGAAGAAGTTTCGCTGGTTTTGCGCATGGCGGTACAGAACCGACGCAAATGGCAGGGCCTTATCAAAGCGGTAGACGGTGAGATGATCACGGTAACCGTCGAAGGCAAAGATGAAGTGTTCGCGCTGAGTAACATCCAGAAGGCGAACCTGGTTCCCCACTTTTAACAGTCTGGATTGAGGTGAAAGGCCCCGATGAACAAAGAAATTTTGGCTGTTGTTGAAGCCGTTTCCAACGAAAAGGCGCTGCCGCGTGAGAAAATTTTCGAAGCGTTGGAAAGTGCGCTAGCAACGGCTACCAAGAAAAAATATGAGCAAGAGATCGACGTTCGCGTAGAAATCGATCGTAAAAGCGGTGATTTCGACACATTCCGTCGCTGGCTGGTTGTTGAAGAAGTGACCCAGCCGACTCGCGAAATCACGCTGGAAGCTGCGCGTTTCGAAGATGAAAGCATGAATCCTGGCGATTACGTCGAAGACCAGATTGAGTCTGTCACCTTTGACCGTATCACTACGCAGACCGCGAAGCAGGTTATCGTACAAAAAGTACGTGAAGCCGAACGCGCAATGGTCGTCGATCAATTCCGTGAGCACGAAGGTGAAATCATCACGGGCGTAGTGAAGAAAGTGAACCGCGACAATATCACGCTGGATCTGGGCAACAACGCTGAAGCCGTGATCCTGCGCGAAGACATGCTGCCGCGTGAGAACTTCCGTCCGGGTGACCGTATCCGCGGCGTACTGTACGCAGTTCGTCCGGAAGCGCGCGGCGCGCAGCTGTTCGTGACTCGCTCCAAGCCGGAAATGCTGGTTGAACTGTTCCGCATTGAAGTTCCGGAAATTGGCGAAGAAGTTCTCGAAATTAAAGCGGCGGCTCGCGATCCTGGCTCTCGTGCCAAAATCGCGGTTAAAACCAACGACAAGCGCATCGATCCGGTTGGCGCCTGCGTCGGTATGCGCGGCGCGCGCGTTCAGGCAGTCTCGACTGAACTGGGCGGCGAGCGTATCGATATCGTGCTGTGGGACGATAACCCGGCGCAGTTCGTGATTAACGCCATGGCTCCGGCTGATGTCGCATCTATCGTGGTAGATGAAGACAAGCACACCATGGATATCGCAGTAGAAGCGGGCAACCTGGCGCAGGCCATTGGCCGTAACGGTCAGAACGTCCGTCTGGCGTCTCAGCTGAGCGGCTGGGAACTCAACGTCATGACCGTTGATGACCTCCAGGCTAAGCATCAGGCTGAAGCCCATGCAGCGATTGATACCTTCACTAAATATCTTGATATTGATGAAGATTTCGCCACGCTGCTGGTTGAAGAAGGTTTCGCCACTCTGGAAGAGCTGGCCTATGTGCCAATGAAAGAACTGCTGGAAATTGACGGTCTGGATGAAGCGACCGTTGAAGCACTTCGTGAGCGGGCGAAAAACGCGCTGACCACGCTGGCGCTGGCCAAAGAAGAGAGCCTGGGTGACAGCAAACCTGCCGACGATCTGTTGAATCTGGAAGGTTTGGATCGCGCTCTGGCATTCACCCTGGCCGCCCGTGGTGTTTGTACGCTGGAAGATCTCGCCGAGCAGGGCATTGATGATCTGGCTGATATCGAAGGCTTGACCGACGAGAAAGCCGGAGAACTTATCATGGCCGCTCGTAATATTTGTTGGTTCGGCGACGAAGCGTAATAAACTGTAGCAGGAAGGAACAGCATGACAGATGTGACCATTAAAGCGCTGGCCTCGGAGATTCAGACCTCTGTGGATCGCCTGATACAGCAATTTGCTGATGCAGGGATCCGCAAATCGGCTGATGATTCTGTGACCGCGCAAGAGAAGCAAACCTTGTTGACGCACCTGAACCGTGAACACGGCTCAGCGCCCGACAAGCTGACGCTGCAGCGCAAAACGCGCAGCACGTTAAATATTCCGGGTACCGGTGGAAAGAGTAAGTCGGTACAAATCGAAGTCCGCAAGAAACGCACCTTTGTGAAACGCGATCCGCAAGAGGCCGAACGCCTTGCCGCGGAAGAGCAGGCGCAGCGTGAAGCGGAAGAGCAAGCCCGTCGTGAGGCAGAAGAAGCTGCCAAACGCGAGGCGCAATTAAAAGCTGAACGTGAGGCCGCAGAACAAGCGAAACGTGAACTCGCCGATAAAGCGAAACGTGAAGCCGCGGAAAAAGACAAAGTGAGCAATCAACAAACCGACGATATGACCAAAACCGCCCAGGCTGAAAAGCAACGCCGCGAAAACGAAGCTGCGGAGCTGAAGCGCAAATCGGAAGAAGAAGCACGCCGCAAACTTGAAGAAGAAGCGCGCCGTGTAGCGGAAGAAGCACGCCGTATGGCTCAAGAAAATGAAAAGAACTGGACTGAAGCGCCAGAAACCCCTGAAGAGACCACTGACTATCACGTAACGACTTCTCAGCATGCGCGTCAGGCTGAAGACGATAACGATCGTGAAGTTGAAGGCGGTCGCGGCCGTGGACGTAATGCGAAAGCAGCGCGTCCGGCTAAGAAAGGCAACAAACACGCTGAATCGAAAGCCGATCGTGAAGAAGCCCGTGCGGCCGTTCGCGGCGGTAAAGGTGGCAAGCATCGTAAAGGTTCTGCTCTGCAGCAAGGCTTCCAGAAGCCGGCTCAGGCGGTTAACCGTGATGTTATCATCGGCGAAACCATCACCGTTGGCGATTTGGCCAACAAGATGGCCGTCAAAGGTTCTCAGGTCATCAAAGCGATGATGAAGCTGGGCGCCATGGCGACGATTAACCAGGTCATCGACCAGGAAACCGCACAGCTGGTTGCCGAAGAGATGGGCCACAAAGTTATCCTGCGTCGTGAAAACGAGCTGGAAGAAGCGGTAATGAGCGACCGTGACACCGGCGCTGCGGCTGAACCGCGCGCACCGGTTGTGACCATCATGGGTCACGTTGACCACGGTAAAACCTCTCTGCTGGACTACATTCGTTCAACGAAAGTGGCCTCTGGCGAAGCGGGCGGCATTACCCAGCACATCGGTGCGTACCACGTCGAAACCGACAACGGTATGATCACCTTCCTGGATACCCCGGGTCACGCCGCGTTTACCTCTATGCGTGCTCGTGGTGCGCAGGCGACGGATATCGTGGTTCTGGTTGTGGCGGCAGACGACGGCGTAATGCCGCAGACTATCGAAGCTATCCAGCACGCGAAGGCGGCGCAGGTACCTCTGGTGGTTGCGGTGAACAAAATCGATAAGCCGGAAGCGGACCTGGATCGCGTTAAAAACGAGCTCTCTCAGTACGGCGTTATGCCGGAAGAGTGGGGTGGCGAAGCGCAGTTCATCCCTGTATCCGCTAAAGCCGGTACCGGTATTGACGATCTGCTGAATGCTATCCTGCTGCAGGCTGAAGTTCTGGAGCTGAAAGCGGTTCGCAACGGTATGGCGAGCGGCGCGGTTATCGAATCTTTCCTCGATAAAGGTCGTGGTCCGGTTGCCACCGTTCTGGTACGCGAAGGTACGCTGCATAAAGGCGACATCGTCCTGTGCGGTTTCGAATACGGTCGCGTTCGTGCGATGCGTAACGAACTGGGTCAGGAAGTGCTGGAAGCGGGTCCGTCCATTCCGGTGGAAATCCTTGGCCTGTCAGGTGTACCGGCTGCCGGTGACGAAGTGACCGTTGTGCGTGACGAGAAAAAAGCACGTGAAGTTGCGCTGTATCGTCAGGGTAAATTCCGTGAAGTTAAACTGGCTCGTCAGCAGAAATCTAAGCTTGAGAACATGTTCGCCAACATGACCGAAGGCGAAGTTCACGAAGTGAACATCGTCCTCAAAGCGGACGTGCAGGGCTCTGTGGAAGCGATCTCCGACTCCTTGCTGAAACTGTCTACCGACGAAGTGAAAGTGAAGATTATCGGTTCCGGCGTAGGTGGTATCACCGAAACCGACGCGACCCTGGCGGCCGCATCCAACGCGATTCTGGTTGGCTTCAACGTACGTGCTGATGCATCCGCACGTAAAGTTATCGACGCGGAAAGCCTGGATCTGCGCTACTACTCCGTCATCTACCATCTGATCGACGAAGTGAAAGCAGCGATGAGCGGCATGCTGTCTCCGGAACTGAAACAGCAGATCATTGGTCTGGCTGAAGTCCGTGATGTGTTCAAATCGCCGAAATTCGGCGCCATCGCAGGCTGTATGGTTACCGAAGGTACGATCAAGCGTCATAACCCAATCCGCGTCCTGCGCGACAACGTGGTTATCTATGAAGGCGAGCTGGAATCCCTGCGCCGCTTCAAAGATGACGTTAACGAAGTTCGTAACGGTATGGAGTGTGGTATCGGCGTTAAGAACTACAACGACGTTCGCGTTGGCGATATGATCGAAGTGTTCGAAATCATCGAGATTCAACGTACCATCGATTAATCGTTTAGTAGGCCGGGGAAGCGCAGCGCCACCCGGTTATACAAAATTAAAGGGGGCCGCGTGGCCCCCTTATTTGTCTGGAGAATTTATTATGGCGAAAGAATTTGGTCGCCCGCAGCGCGTGGCCCAGGAGATGCAAAAAGAGATCGCAATCATCCTGCAGCGCGAAATTAAAGACCCGCGTCTGGGCATGATGACGACCGTTTCAGGCGTTGAAATGTCCCGCGACCTGGCCTATGCCAAAGTGTTTGTGACCTTCCTGAACGACAAAGACGAAGCCGCCGTGAAAGCGGGGATCAAGGCCTTACAGGAAGCGTCTGGTTTTATCCGCTCGCTGCTGGGCAAAGCGATGCGCCTGCGTATCGTGCCGGAACTGACTTTCTTCTACGACAATTCATTAGTCGAAGGGATGCGCATGTCGAACCTGGTGACCAGCGTGGTAAAACATGACGATGAACGTCGTGTGAACCCGGACGACAGTAAGGAGGACTAATGAGTCGTCCTCGTCGTCGCGGCCGTGACGTGCATGGCGTACTGTTGCTGGATAAACCGCAGGGCGCATCCAGCAACGACGTGCTGCAGAAAGTTAAGCGGCTTTATAATGCTAATCGGGCAGGGCACACCGGGGCGCTGGATCCGCTGGCGACCGGTATGCTGCCGATTTGCCTCGGGGAAGCGACAAAGTTTTCCCAGTATCTGCTCGATTCTGACAAGCGCTACCGCGTGATTGCCAGGCTTGGCCAGCGCACCGATACCTCTGATGCCGATGGCCAGGTGGTGGAAGAGCGTCCGCTGACTTTTAGCCCGGAGCAGCTGGCGGCAGCGCTCGACGGCT
Source organism: Klebsiella sp. GN_Kp190 (assembly GCF_040061795.1). NCBI lineage: Bacteria > Pseudomonadati > Pseudomonadota > Gammaproteobacteria > Enterobacterales > Enterobacteriaceae > Klebsiella > Klebsiella sp. GN_Kp190. Next base: position 37,844 of record NZ_JBEAFN010000073.1, on the reverse strand, counting down.
TCCGTGGCGAAACCCAGCAGGTACCGTCGATGTATTCGGCGCTGAAATACCAGGGGAAAAAGCTGTACGAATATGCCCGACAGGGGATTGAAGTACCGCGTGAATCCCGGCCGATTACGGTGTACGAGCTGCTGTTTATTCGCCATGAGGGGACGGAGCTCGAGCTGGAGATTCACTGCTCGAAAGGCACCTACATTCGCACGATTATTGATGATTTAGGCGAGAAACTCGGGTGCGGCGCGCACGTCATTTTCCTGCGTCGCCTGGCGGTCAGTAAATATCCCGTCGAACGGATGGTGACGCTGGAGCAGCTACAGGCGCTTGTCGAACAAGCAAATGCGCAGGATATTCCCGCAGCCCAGCTGCTGGACCCGCTGCTGATGCCGATGGACAGTCCGGCTTCGGATTACCCGCTGGTGAATATTCCGGAAACCTCGGCCGTCTACTTTAAAAACGGTAACCCGGTGCGGACATCGGGCGCGCCGCTGCAGGGGCTGGTTCGCGTTACTGAAGGCGCTGAAGAGAAGTTTCTTGGTATGGGTGAGATGGATGATGAAGGCCGCGTGGCGCCTCGTCGTCTGGTGGTTGAATACCCTGTCTGAGCGCTTTCCTTGCGATAAAAGGCTGCTGCGAGTAGAATATCGCCGCTTAACACTCGCCAACGTGTTTTAACATTTGCGAGCGTTATATCAGGGGTTGCTGAATTAGAGATCGGCACCCTTTCTTTCTTTTAATTTTGGAGTTCGAAAATGTCTCTAAGCGTTGAAGCTAAAGCAAAAATCGTTTCTGAGTTCGGTCGTGGCGAAAACGACAGCGGTTCTACTGAAGTTCAGGTTGCACTGCTGACTGCACAGATCAACCACCTGCAGGGTCACTTTGCAGAGCACAAAAAAGATCACCACAGCCGTCGTGGTCTGCTGCGCATGGTTTCTCAGCGTCGTAAACTGCTCGACTACCTGAAACGTAAAGATGTTGCACGTTACTCTGCGCTGATCGAGCGTCTGGGTCTGCGTCGCTAATTCTGCGAGTTTCAGAAGAAGGGGCCTCACGGCCCCTTTTTTCGACCGGGCGGCAGCAATTCATTAAAAACTCATGTATTGTTGCTATTAATGATCTTCATGCAGAGGTTCGCGCGGCTAATGAGAGGCTTGACTCGCAGGGGCGGGTAAAGGTTGTCATTAGTCGCGAGGATGCAGAAGATCGGGTCATACGATGTCTTATCGTGGATTTGACATCATCTATAGATAAAAGGATAGAATTTTGCTTAATCCGATCGTTCGTAAATTCCAGTACGGCCAACATACCGTAACGCTGGAGACCGGCATGATGGCGCGCCAGGCAACTGCCGCCGTTATGGTTAGCATGGATGACACCGCGGTATTCGTTACCGTTGTGGGCCAGAAAAAAGCGAAGCCAGGCCAGGATTTCTTCCCGCTGACCGTTAACTATCAAGAGCGTACCTACGCTGCAGGTAAAATCCCGGGTGGTTTCTTCCGTCGTGAAGGCCGTCCGAGCGAAGGCGAAACCCTGATCGCGCGTCTGATTGACCGCCCGGTTCGCCCGCTGTTCCCGGAAGGCTTCGTTAACGAAGTTCAGGTTATCGCGACCGTGGTTTCCGTTAACCCGCAGGTTAACCCGGATATCGTCGCGATGATCGGCGCTTCCGCAGCGCTGTCCCTGTCCGGTATTCCTTTCAACGGCCCAATTGGCGCCGCTCGCGTGGGTTATATTAATGACCAGTACGTGCTGAACCCGACCCAGGAAGAGCTGAAGTCCAGCAAACTGGATCTGGTTGTCGCAGGTACCGAAGCCGCAGTACTGATGGTTGAATCCGAAGCTGAACTGCTGAGCGAAGACCAGATGCTGGGCGCGGTCGTGTTTGGTCACGACCAGCAGCAGGTGGTTATTCAGAACATCAACGATCTGGTGAAAGAAGCCGGTAAGCCGCGCTGGGACTGGCAGCCGGAAGTGGTTGATGCGGCGCTGAACGCGCGCGTTGCCGCGCTGGCTGAATCTCGCCTGAGCGATGCTTACCGCATCACCGACAAACAGGAGCGCTATGCTCAGGTTGACGTGATCAAATCCGAAACTATCGCGACCCTGGTTGCGGAAGATGAAGCTCTGGACGCTAACGAACTGGGTGAAATCCTGCACGCAATCGAGAAAAACGTGGTGCGTAGCCGCGTACTGGCCGGTGAGCCGCGTATTGATGGTCGTGAAAAAGATATGATTCGTGGTCTGGACGTTCGTACCGGCGTTCTGCCGCGTACCCACGGTTCCGCACTGTTTACCCGTGGCGAAACTCAGGCGCTGGTTACTGCGACCCTGGGCACCGCACGCGACGCGCAGAACATCGATGAACTGATGGGCGAGCGCACGGACTCCTTCCTGTTCCACTATAACTTCCCTCCGTACTCCGTAGGCGAAACGGGAATGGTCGGTTCTCCGAAGCGTCGTGAAATCGGTCACGGTCGTCTGGCTAAGCGCGGCGTACTGGCCGTGATGCCGACTATCGAAGAGTTCCCGTACACCGTTCGCGTGGTTTCTGAAATCACCGAATCTAACGGCTCCTCCTCCATGGCTTCCGTCTGTGGCGCTTCTCTGGCACTGATGGACGCAGGCGTGCCGGTGAAAGCCGCCGTTGCGGGTATCGCAATGGGTCTGGTGAAAGAAGGCGACAACTTCGTTGTACTGTCTGACATTCTGGGCGATGAAGATCACCTGGGCGATATGGACTTCAAAGTAGCGGGTTCCCGCGAAGGTATCTCTGCTCTGCAGATGGATATCAAAATTGAAGGTATCACCAAAGAGATCATGCAGGTTGCTCTGAACCAGGCTAAAGGTGCGCGTCTGCACATCCTGGGCGTGATGGAACAGGCGATTAACGCGCCGCGCGGCGATATCTCTGAATTCGCACCGCGTATCCACACGATCAAGATCAGTCCGGACAAAATCAAAGACGTTATCGGTAAGGGCGGTTCCGTTATTCGTGCGCTGACCGAAGAAACCGGCACCACTATCGAAATCGAAGATGACGGTACCGTGAAGATCGCGGCAACCGACGGCGACAAAGCGCAGCACGCGATTCGCCGTATCGAAGAGATCACCGCTGAGATCGAAGTTGGCCGTATCTATAACGGTAAAGTGACCCGTATCGTTGACTTTGGCGCGTTTGTTGCCATTGGCGGCGGTAAAGAAGGTCTGGTTCACATCTCTCAAATCGCCGACAAGCGCGTTGAGAAAGTGACCGACTATCTGCAGATGGGTCAGGAAGTGCCGGTTAAGGTTCTGGAAGTTGACCGTCAGGGCCGTGTCCGTCTGAGCATCAAAGAAGCAACTGAACAAACTCAGCCTGCGGCTGCGCCGGAAGCTCCGGCTGCCGAACAGCAGGGCGAGTAAGGTTGCCGTTTGCCCTCCGCATTGCGGAGGGCGCATTGCGGGCAGGACGCCCTGTTTGCAGCCGGGGAACTGGACGTTCATCCAATCGTTGTCTTCGGGAGTGGGAAATGAAGCCTTTTTTGCGCTGGTGTTTCGTGGCGACAGCTCTCACGCTGGCAGGATGCAGCAACTCTGCCTGGCGTAAGGACGCAGTCCTCGCGGTGCCATTGCAACCGACTTTGCAGCAGGAAGTGATTCTGGCGCGCATGGAACAAATTCTTGCCAGTCGGGCTTTAACCGATGACGAACGCGCACAGCTTTTATATGAGCGCGGAGTGTTGTATGATAGTCTCGGTCTGAGGGCATTAGCGCGAAATGATTTTTCACAAGCGCTGGCAATCCGACCGGATATGCCTGAAGTATTCAATTACTTAGGCATTTACTTAACGCAGGCAGGCAATTTTGATGCTGCCTATGAAGCGTTTGATTCTGTACTTGAGCTTGATCCAACTTACAACTACGCGCACTTAAATCGCGGTATCGCCCTGTATTACGGCGGTCGCGCTAAGTTAGCGCAAGATGATCTGCTGGCGTTTTATCAAGACGATCCCAATGATCCTTTCCGAAGCCTGTGGCTTTATCTCGCCGAGCGTCAGCTCGATGAGAAGCAGGCGCTTGAAGCACTGAGACAGCGCTTAAACAAGTCGGATAAAGAACAATGGGGATGGAACATTGTCGGGTTCTACCTTGGCGACATTAGCGAAAAAGAGCTAATGGACCGTCTGAAGGCAGACGCAACGGATAACACCTCGCTCGCTGAGCATCTCAGTGAAACCAACTTCTATTTAGGTAAGTACTACCTAAGTCTGGGGGACAAGGACAGCGCTACGGCACTGTTCAAACTGGCGGTCGCAAACAACGTTCATAACTACGTTGAGCACCGATACGCATTGTTGGAATTATCGCTCTTGGGCCAGGAGCAAGATGACCTGGCAGAATCGGACCAGCAATAGCTGACGAACACATCAGCCCTTTTTTGATTGCCATCACCTTTGCGGGTGAGGGCGTTGTTGTTCGTTAATACACCTACTTTGAGCCGGTTCACACTTTTCAATGAAAATTACCGAAAATTTTCACGATGAGTTATGTAGACTGGCCGCCATTAATTTTGAGGCACACGTACTACATGGCTGAATTCGAAACCACTTTTGCAGATCTGGGCCTGAAGGCTCCCATCCTTGAAGCGCTTAACGATCTGGGTTACGAAAAACCATCTCCGATCCAGGCTGAGTGCATTCCGCATCTGCTGGGCGGCCGCGACGTTCTGGGTATGGCCCAGACGGGTAGCGGTAAAACCGCAGCGTTCTCTTTACCGCTGCTGAACAACATCGATCCTGAGCTGAGAGCACCGCAGATTCTGGTGCTGGCGCCGACCCGCGAACTGGCGGTACAGGTTGCTGAAGCAATGACGGAATTCTCTAAACATATGCGCGGCGTAAACGTGGTTGCCCTGTACGGCGGCCAGCGTTATGACGTGCAGCTGCGCGCGCTGCGTCAGGGGCCGCAAATCGTTGTCGGTACCCCGGGTCGTCTGCTGGACCACCTGAAACGCGGTACGCTGGATCTCTCTAAGCTGAGCGGTCTGGTTCTGGATGAAGCTGACGAAATGCTGCGCATGGGCTTCATCGAAGACGTAGAAACCATTATGGCGCAGATCCCGGAGGGTCATCAGACCGCTCTGTTCTCTGCCACCATGCCGGAAGCCATTCGCCGTATTACCCGCCGCTTTATGAAAGAGCCGCAGGAAGTGCGCATCCAGTCGAGCGTAACAACTCGCCCGGACATCAGCCAGAGCTACTGGACTGCTTACGGTATGCGTAAAAACGAAGCGCTGGTGCGTTTCCTGGAAGCGGAAGATTTTGATGCGGCGATTATCTTCGTTCGTACCAAAAACGCGACCCTGGAAGTGGCCGAAGCGCTGGAGCGTAGCGGTTATAGCAGCGCTGCGCTGAACGGCGACATGAACCAGTCCCTGCGTGAGCAGACTCTGGAGCGTCTGAAAGACGGTCGTCTGGATATCCTGATTGCAACCGACGTTGCAGCCCGTGGCCTGGACGTTGAGCGTATCAGTCTGGTGGTTAACTATGATATCCCGATGGATTCCGAGTCTTACGTTCACCGTATCGGCCGTACCGGTCGTGCGGGTCGTGCTGGCCGCGCGCTGCTGTTCGTTGAGAACCGCGAGCGTCGTCTGCTGCGCAATATCGAACGTACGATGAAGCTGACCATTCCGGAAGTTGAACTGCCGAACGCAGAACTGCTGGGCAAACGCCGTCTGGAAAAATTCGCGGCGAAAGTTCAGCAGCAGCTGGAAAGCAGCGATCTGGATCAGTACCGTGCGCTGCTGGCGAAAATCCAGCCGTCTGCCGAAGGCGAAGAGCTGGACGTGGAAACGCTGGCCGCCGCGCTGCTGAAAATGGCTCAGGGCGAACGTCCGCTGATCCTGCCGCCGGATGCGCCTATGCGTCCTAAGCGCGAGTTCCGCGACCGTGACGATCGTTTCGAACGTCGCGGCGACCGTAACGACCGTGGCCCGCGCGGCGACCGTCCGGAACGCAGCGGCGAAGATCGTCCGAAGCGTGAGCGTCGTGACGTTGGCGATATGGAACTGTACCGTATTGAAGTGGGCCGTGATGACGGCGTTGAAGTTCGTCACATCGTTGGCGCAATTGCCAACGAAGGCGACATCAGCAGCCGTTACATCGGTAACATCAAGCTGTTTGGTTCTCACTCCACCATCGAACTGCCGAAAGGCATGCCGGGCGAAGTGCTGCAGCACTTTACGCGTACCCGCATCCTGAACAAGCCGATGAACATGCAGCTGCTGGGCGATGCTCAGCCGCGTCCTGAACGCAGCGGCGAACGTCGTGGCGGCGGTGAGCGTCGTGAAGGCGGTCGTAGCTTCGGCGGCGGTGAACGTCGTGAAGGCCGTGGTTTCGGCGGTGAGCGTCGCGAAGGCGGCCGTGGTGAAGGTCGTCGTTTCAGCGGCGAACGTCGTGAAGGTGGCCGCGCGCCGCGCCGCGATGATGCTTCAGCTCCGCGTCGCGATGACTCCGCAGGTCGTCGTCGTTTCGGTGGCGATGCATAATTAGCGCTTTCCGCTAACGTAAAGTAAACGATACAGCCCCGATCTTTATGATTGGGGCTTTTTTTATTCCCTTTGTACTCGTGTACTGGTACAGTGCGTCACGTTGATAAAAAGAAAAGTATTTTCGACTGGAGATTTCGGCAAATGGCGACACTTACCACTACGGCAACCCGACCGTCCTTGTTTGGCGGCGTAGTGATTATTGGCGGGACGATTATTGGGGCGGGCATGTTCTCACTGCCGGTTGTGATGTCCGGCGCGTGGTTCTTCTGGTCTCTGGCGGCGCTGGTTTTTACCTGGTTTTGTATGCTTCACTCCGGGTTAATGATCCTCGAAGCGAACCTGAATTACCGGATTGGCTCGAGCTTCGATACCATTACTAAAGATCTGCTCGGCAAAGGCTGGAATCTGGTTAACGGCGTGTCGATCGCCTTTGTTCTTTATATTCTGACTTACGCCTATATCTCCGCCAGCGGCTCGATTCTGCACCATACGTTTAGCGAAATGTCGCTGAACGTACCGGCAAGGGCGGCAGGTTTCGGTTTTGCGCTGCTGGTGGCGTTTATCGTCTGGTTGAGCACCAAAGCGGTGAGCCGCATGACGGCCATTGTGCTGGGAGCTAAGGTCATTACCTTCTTTTTGACCTTTGGCAGCCTGTTGGGGCACGTCCAGCCGACCACCCTGTTTAACGTGGCTGAACAAAATGCCTCGTATATGCCCTATCTGCTGATGACGCTGCCGTTCTGCCTCGCGTCCTTCGGCTATCACGGCAACGTGCCGAGCCTGATGAAGTACTACGGCAAAGATCCGCGCACAATCGTTAAGTGTCTGGTTTACGGTACGCTGCTGGCGCTGGGCCTGTACGTGGTGTGGCTGCTGGTGACGATGGGTAATATCCCACGCCCTGAGTTTATCGGTATTGCGCAGAAGGGGGGCAACATAGATGTCCTGGTCCAGGCGCTCAGTGGGGTACTGAACAGCCGGAGTCTGGATCTGCTGTTAGTCATTTTTTCGAACTTTGCCGTTGCCAGTTCATTCCTTGGCGTGACGCTCGGTCTGTTTGATTATCTGGCGGATCTGTTCGGGTTCGATGACTCCGCGCTGGGACGCTTTAAAACCGCGCTTCTCACCTTTGTTCCGCCGATGGCGGGTGGCCTGCTGTGGCCGAACGGATTCCTCTACGCGATCGGCTATGCGGGGCTGGCGGCGACGATCTGGGCGGCAATTGTACCGGCGCTGCTGGCTCGCGCATCGCGCAAACGCTTTGGTAGCCCATTGTTTCGCGTTTGGGGTGGAAAGCCGATGATTGCTTTGGTCCTGCTGTTCGGGCTGGGTAACGTTATCGTGCATTTCCTGTCGAGCTTTAACGTATTACCCACCTATCACTAGTTGAAAATGCGGCAGAAATGCCGCATTTTTCACTATCCGAGAAGCTCTTCTTTCACCTGCATCGCCAAATCAAATGAATGCAGGCGCGCCTGATGATCGAAGATTTGGCCGTTGACCATGATTTCATCGGCCTGGGTTTCCCGCAGGATCGACTCCAGCCCGTGACGGATTTTCGCTTTATCGCCGACCAGCGACATGCTCAGCGCTTTTTCGACGCCGTACTGCTCTGAAGCGGACCACAGCTGATGCATATTTTGCACCGGCGGCGGCAGCTGTCCGGTCTCGCCGCGGCGCAGTTTGACGAACGCCTGCTGCATGGACGTAAACAGAAATTCCGCATCTCTGTCGCTGTCGGCGGCAATAATGTTAATGCATACCATCGCGTACGGCTTCGCTAACCGCTCTGACGGCTGGAAGTGGGTGCGGTAGAGGTGCAGAGCCTGAAAGAGCATATCCGGGGCGAAGTGCGAGGCAAAGGCAAACGGCAGCCCAAGCTGCGCCGCCAGCTGGGCGCTGTACAGGCTTGAGCCGAGCAGCCAGACCGGGATCTTCTCGCCATAGCCGGGAACCGGGCGCACGTGCGGGTTAGGATCGCGGGCGTCGAACCAGTCCACCAGCTCCGCGACATCGCGCGGGAAGTTATCGACATCGCCGCTCATATGGCGACGCAGCGCGCGCATGGTTGGCTGATCGCTGCCCGGCGCGCGGCCAAGGCCGAGATCGATGCGTCCCGGGTAGAGCGTATTGAGCGTACCGAACTGCTCGGCAATCACCAGCGGCGAATGGTTCGGCAGCATCACGCCGCCGGAGCCCAGATGCAGAGTGGTGGTATTCGCGGCAAGGTAGCCAATCAGTACGGAAGTCGCCGCGCTGGCGATACCGACCATATTATGGTGTTCGGCCAGCCAGTAGCGGTGATAGCCGCGCTTTTCCGCCAGCTGCGCCAGGTCTAAAGAGTGGGAGAAGGCTTCCTTTGCGGAAGAACCTTGCGGGATCGGCGCCAGATCGAGCACCGAGAACGAAACAGATTTGTCAGTCATAAAGGCTCACTTTGCTACAGCATCGTCATCAGATTGAAGGTCTTCTTCCAGCCTGGCGTATCCAGGATACGCCAGCCAGAAAAGCTGCATCTTTAATAGTGCATTAAAAAGCAGCGATAGCCATTAACAAAGTGAGCGGTTAATCAGCTCTGCAATTCCAGCCCGGCCAGTCGTCGCCAGTAGCCGTTGCAGTCGCTGTTCGCCGTCAGCGGCAGCGGCGCCGCGCCGTTTTCATTCGCCCGGAAGGCGTCCAGCATAGCGAAGGTCTCGCTACCCAGCGGCGACAGGCGAACCATATCCACCAGCCCGGTCATGGTGCTTAGCTCATTCCCGAGGTTGTAGACGTAGCCGCTCATGGTCTGAATGCCGTTGAGGACGAACACCTGCTGGTTCTCCTGCGAAAGCACGTCGCGCCCGTTAGGGTATTTTATGCAGCAGGTTTCACACTCGTCTTTCGGCCGGTCTTCCGAGCGCGCGGTAAAGCAGCGGGCGGAGTAGGCCAGCGGCAGATGACCGTAGCTCAGGACCTCTACCTCAAACCGGTCGCGAATGCCCAGCTCGTCGCACTGGGTCAGCAAATTCGCCAGCCAGTCGCGGGAAAGTTCGACCGGCATACACCAGCGCACCATGCCCTGCTTGAGCAGCAGACGCAGGGTGACGGCGTTGTAGCAGTTAAGCGCGTGCCCGGCGACGAACGGCAGCTTACGTTCCGCGCACAGGTTAACGACGCCGAGATCGCTGGCTTCAATCAGAAATTCGCCGTTATCGACATAGCGCTTCAGTTCGCCCAGCTCCGAGGACGCCTGCACCAGCGCGAGGGTGGAAAGCACCACCTGTTTACCGCTTCCCGCCAGCGTTTTTGCCATGTCGAGCCAGTCGCCGACTTTGGTGGCGCGACGTTTGCTGCATACCGCTTCGCCGAGGTAAATCGTGTCCGCGCTGCAGCTTGCCGCCTGCTGGTAAAAATCTTCCAGCGTCTCTTTTGACCAGTAATAAAGCACCGGCCCTAATGAATATTTCATTGCTGTTCTCACTGCCATTTACGGTGATAGGCGCCAAGGGTGGTTTGCGTCCCTTCGGACATGGAACCGAGGGTCTCCATCCACGCGGACTGCGGTACGAAGTTTTGCGGATCGGCTTTGCAGCGATCGATCGCCTGACGCCAGACTTTCGCCACCTGGGTGACGTACGCCGGACTGCGCTGGCGGCCCTCGATTTTGACCGAGGCAATATTTGCCGCCATCAGCTCCGGCAGCAGCTCCAGGGTGTTCAGGCTGGTGGGCTCTTCCAGCGCGTGGTAGCGTTCGCCGTCGACCAGATACCGCCCTTTACAGAGGGTGGGATAGCCGGCGTTTTCACCGTCCCGATAGCGGTCAATCAGCACTTCGTTAAGGCGTGATTCCAGCCCCTGCGGCGTTTGCTGCCAGCGCACGAAGCGCGCCGGCGAACAGGCGCCGACGGTATTCGGCGATTCGCCGGTCAGATAAGAGGAAAGGTAGCAGCGTCCTTCCGCCATAATGCACAGGCTACCGAAGGCAAAAACCTCCAGCGGCACCGGCGTGGCGCGCGCCAGCTGTTTGACCTGGTGAATCGACAGCACGCGCGGCAGTACCACGCGGGCGACGTCAAAATTGCGATGATAAAACTTTACCGCCTCTTCGTTGGTGGCCGAGGCCTGGACGGAAACGTGGCGCTCAATATGCGGATAACGCTCGGCGGCGTATTCCAGCATCGCGATATCGGCGAGGATCAGCGCGTCGGCGCCCAGCTGCGCCGCCATGTCGACCGCGCGCTGCCAGCGGGCATAACCATCAGGATGCGCGAAGGTGTTAATGGCAATATGCAGTTTGCGACGATGCTGGTGCACAAAGCTGACGGCTTCCTGCAGTTTCTTTTCGGTGAAATTAAGGCCGGCAAAGTGGCGGGCGTTGGTGTCATCTTTCAGCCCGATATAGACGGCATCGGCGCCGTTTTCGATGGCCGCCTTAAGCGCCGGAAGGTTACCGGCTGGGCAGAGCAGCTCCATAATTTTTCCTGAAAAACGCGGCCCGTCAGGGACGCTGGATGGTTAATGAGCTGGGATTTTAGTTAACCTTTTGGTGACAATTTTTGATTTGAGGCAGTTAAAAGCGTATTGGCGGGATCAATACCTGCGGCCCGGCATCGTGATTTTGTTGATTTACGCCGCTATGTCGTTTATTTGATATGGCACAATAGAGGAACTATTGCATTCATGGAGTAAAGCTTGTGTTGGATAAACTGCGTTCCAAACTGGTTCACTTTGGCCCGTCGATGATGAGCGTGCCGGTTAAGCTGGCGCCATTTGCCCTCAAGCGCCAGGTGCTGGAACAGGTATTAAGCTGGCAATTTCGCCAGGCGCTGGCGGATGGGGAACTGGAGTTTCTCGAGGGGCGCTGGTTAAGTATTCATGTGCGCGACATCGGCCTGCTGTGGTATACCTCGGTGGTGGACGGTCGTCTGGTGGTCAGCCCTGCGGCTGAAGCGGACGTTAGCTTCAGCGCCGACGCCAGCGACCTGCTGATGATCGCGGCGCGTAAGCAGGATCCGGATACGCTGTTCTTCCAGCGTCGCCTGGTTATCGAAGGCGATACCGAGCTGGGACTGTATGTAAAAAACCTGATGGATGCCATTGAGCTGGAGCAGATGCCAAAGGCGCTGCGTATTATGCTGCTGCAGCTGGCGGACTTTGTTGAAGCTGGCCTGAAAGGCCCGCAGAAACCTGAACAGACATCGGTAGGTGAGGCATGCTGATTCGAGTAGAGATTGGGATTGATGCGCCGGGTATCGATGCTCTATTGCGTCGTACCTTCGGCGGCGACGCGGAAGCGCAGCTGGTGCACAGTCTTCGTGAAGATGGCCTGATCACGCTGGGCGTGGTGGCGACGGATGACGAAGGTCAGGTCGTAGGCTACGTGGCCTTTAGCCCGGTCGCCGTCGAAGGCGAAGAGCTGCAGTGGGTTGGACTGGCTCCGCTGGCGGTCGATGAAAGCTACCGCGGTCAGGGCATCGGGCGTCAGCTGGTCTATGAAGGGCTCGATTCCCTGAACGAGTTTGGCTATGCCGCCGTCGTGACGCTTGGCGATCCGGCGCTGTATGGCCGTCTGGGCTTTGAACCCGCGGCGCGTTTCGATCTGCGCTGCCGCTGGCCCGATAGCGCTGAGGCTTTCCAGGTGCATCGTCTGGCCGATGACGCGCTGAACGGCGTGAGCGGGCTGGTCGAATATAGCGACCACTTTAATCGCTTCTGAGGCTTTCCAGCAGCGCCTCAAATGAACCGTCCCCGGCAACGAGGCGCTCTTTCTGGCGCTTCGTTAGCTGCTTAATACGATACTCAAGCCGCAACGCTAGTGAGCGTTCACCAACTTCCTGACTGAAGGCCAGCTCAAGCTCGCCTTTTCCACGCAGCGCTTTCGCGCCCTTGCCAGTCTGGTGCTGGCAAAAGCGGCGTGAAACATCGGTGGTAATCCCGGTATAAAGACGATTATCGGCGGTACGAATCAGATAGAGAAACCAGCACACGGTACAGAGGTCGCTATGTTAAGGTGTGAGCACCATAACATACTGGAGAGTAAAGATGGATACGCTCGCCGCGATCGGCCGCTGGCTGGGTAAGCAGCACGTCGTGACCTGGTGCGTCGCCCGCGATGATGAGCTGTGGTGCGCCAATGCTTTTTACGTTTATGACCCGGAGAAGGTCGCATTTTATCTGCTCAGCGATGAAAAAACGCGCCACGGCCAAATGACCGGGGAAAGCGCCAACGTGGCCGGGACGGTCAATGGCCAGCCAAAGAGCGTGGCGCTGATCCGCGGCGTACAGTTCAAAGGTAAAATTCGCCGCCTCACCGGGGAAGAAGAGGCGGCGATGCGCAAGCGCTACGTCAGCCGTTTTCCTGTCGCCCGCATGCTATCGGCATCCGTCTGGGAGATTCGTCCCGATGAGCTTAAGTTCACCGATAACACGCTGGGCTTTGGGAAAAAGCTGCACTGGCTGCGCGAATCAGGCGCCGAGCAGGCGTAAGGCTTCACGATTAAAGGCCGGCAGGTCGTCCGGGGTTCTGCTGGTCACCAGCTGTTCGTTGTCGATAACCACTTCCTGGTCATAGAATTCGCCACCGGCGTTTTTCACGTCGACTACGATAGGCTTCACGGCCGTCAGCTTACGCCCGCGAATCGCATCGGCGCTAATCAACAGCTGCGGACCATGGCAGATGGCGAAGACCGGTTTGCCGCTGTTGACAAAATCGCGGGTGAAGGTGACAAAGCGTTCGTCACCGCGCAGCGAGTCCGGTGAATATCCGCCTGGCAGCAGCAGGGCGTCGAAGTCGGCAGGGCTGACGTCATCAATGGCTTTATCGATGACGACTTCAGCTTCCCCTTTTTTCCCTTTTACCTTCTTCCCCGCCTGTTTTTCAATGGTCACCACCTTGTGTCCGGCCAGACGGTAGGCGTCCGCGGGTGAGGTGAACTCGGAGTCTTCAAAGTCGTCGGTAATTAAAACGGCTATCTTCTTACTCATTCTTCCTCCAGTGTTTCGGTGTGGAATGAGGCATTTCCCTGATGATGATGGATAATTACCTCGTAGAGTATTAAGTCTGGAACATGAGGCTGGGATCGCAACATAGAAAAATCTGCAAAGGAGTTTCGATGAGTCAGGTACTGTTAACGGGGGCAACCGGGTTAGTTGGTGGTCACTTACTGCGAATGCTACTCAACGCGCCGGATGTTAAGTCCATTGCTGCGCCCACGCGTCGGCCGCTGACCGATATCTCCGGCGTATTTAACCCCCACGATCCGCAGCTCACGGACGCGCTGGCGCAGGTGGTCGATCCGGTCGATATTGTTTTCTGCTGCCTGGGAACTACCCGCCGGGAAGCGGGAAGCAAAGAGGCGTTTGTGCATGCCGATTATACGCTGGTCATTGATACCGCGCTGGTGGGGAAAAAGCTGGGCGCGCAGCATATGCTGGTGGTCAGCGCGATGGGGGCGAACGCGCATTCCCCCTTTTTCTATAATCGGGTAAAAGGCGAGATGGAAGAGGCGCTGATTGCGCAGCAGTGGCCGAGGTTGACGATTGCCCGTCCATCAATGCTGGTAGGCGAGCGCGAAAAAAAACGCGCCGGCGAGACGCTCCTTGCGCCGCTTTTTAGCCTGCTGCCGGGAAACCTGAAATCGATAGACGCGCGGGACGTGGCAAGCGCGCTACTCGCGGAGGCGCTCTCGCCCGCGCAGGAAGGCGTCCGCATTCTCTCCTCGTCGCAGCTGCGCGAGAGGGCCGCGCGCGCGGGGGATTACTGATTTCCAAAGTTTCCCCGGAGGCGTAGTATTCATGTCCTCAATTTATCATGACACTCCCTGGGGAATGCTATGGCTGGTCAGTCTTCATCTCAGGCGGCAGCACCGTTTCAATGGTGGAAGCCCGCGCTGTTTTTTCTCGTCGTTATCGTTGGTCTGTGGTTCGTTAAATGGCAGCCCTATTACGGCAAAGCCTTTACCGCCGCTGAGACGCACAGTATCGGCAAATCCATTCTTGCAAATAGCGATGCGAATCCTTTCGCTGCGGCCTGGGATTACGCGCTGGTCTATTTCCTGGCGGTATGGAAAGCGGCGGTATTAGGCGTGCTGCTGGGATCGCTCATTCAGGTGCTGATCCCGCGTGACTGGCTGCGGCGCACGTTAGGGCAATCGCGTTTTCGCGGTACGCTGCTGGGGACCGCATTCTCTCTACCGGGGATGATGTGCACCTGCTGCGCCGCGCCGGTGGCTGCGGGAATGCGTAAACAGCAGGTATCCATGGGCGGCGCGCTGGCATTCTGGCTGGGCAATCCGCTGCTCAACCCGGCGACGCTGGTGTTTATGGGCTTCGTGCTGGGCTGGCAGTTTGCGCTGATTCGCCTGCTGGCGGGACTGGCGACCGTACTGGTGGTCGCCACGCTGGTTCAGAAATGGGTGAAAGAAGCGGCGACGCAGCCGGTTCCCGTGCCTGAAATGTCGGTCACAACGGGGCAGGACGGCTTCTTCAGCCGCTGGCTGCGCGCGCTGTGGACGCTGTTCTGGAATACCATCCCGGTTTATATTCTGGCGGTTCTGGTGCTGGGCGCTGCGCGGGTGTGGCTATTCCCTCACGCCGATGGCGTGGTGGAGAATACGCTGTTCTGGGTGATTGCCATGGCGATTGCCGGCTGCCTGTTTGTGATACCGACGGCGGCGGAGATCCCGATTGTGCAGACCATGATGCTGGCAGGAATGGGCATGGCGCCCGCGCTGGCGCTGCTGATTACGCTGCCTGCTGTCAGCGTACCGTCACTGATTATGCTGCGTAAAGCGTTCCCGGCGAAGGCGCTGTGGCTGACCGGTGGGCTGGTGGCGCTGTGCGGCGCGGTGGTCGGGGGAGTCGCTTTACTCTGATGATCTTCCCGGAGGCGGCGCTGCGCGCCTGTCCGGGCTACCGGCCCACAGCCAACGGTGAACCCGTAGCCCGGCTCAGCGTAGCGCAAGCCGGGGGCAGAGACGCTTACTTGATATAGGTAAAGGCGGTGGTGACGCGAGACACGCCGCTCACCCGGCTGGCGATATCCGCCGCCGCGCGTCCTTCACGGTCGGTGACCAGACCCATCAGGAACACTTCACCGTTTTCGGTTGTCACCTTCACGTTGGAGGATTTCACCTGGTCGGTACCCAGCAGCTGGGAGCGGACTTTGGTGGTGATCCAGGTATCCGAAGACGCGGTTCCTAAGCCGATCGGCTGGCCCTGACGCACTTCGTTAAACACCTCCGTCGTACCTTCTACGCCCATAGCGATTTGCTTCGCGCGCGCGGAGAGATCGGACGTTGGGGACTGCCCGGTCAGCAGAACTTTGCCCTGGTAGGCGGTCACGTTGATGCGGGCCTGTTTCTTAATTTGTTCATCTTTCGACAGCGCGCTGTTAACGCGCAGCTCCAGCGTGCTGTCGTCCACCTGAGTACCTACCGTACGCGGGTCCGTCGCGGCTTTAGTGCCGACTGCTGCCGTTCCGACTACCGCGGCAGCAACGCATCCCTGAAGCAGTAGCGCAGACAGCAGAATGGCGAGGGGCGAGAGAGCCTTCATGTGTTCTCCTTAATCGTCCTGGTGTGGAAAAAGCGTGTTATCGATCAAATCGCACAGACAGTTGACGGTGAGCATGTGCATTTCCTGAATTCGCGCGCTGCGATGCGACGGAATGCGGATTTCGACGTCCTGCTGCCCTAACAGGCCAGCCAGTTCACCGCCGTCATAACCGGTTAACGCCACGATAGTCATATCGCGGGTGACCGCCGCTTCCACGGCTTTCACGATGTCCCGGCTGTTGCCGCGCGTAGAAATCGCCAGCAGCACGTCGCCGGCGTGTCCCAACGCTCGCACCTGCTTAGCATAGATTTCGTCATGCAGGCGATCGTTGGCAATTGCGGTTAAGACCACATTATCGGTATTTAGTGCAATGGCGGGTAAACCAGGACGCTCTGTTTCAAAACGGTTAATCATACTGGCAGCAAAATGCTGTGCGTTGGCGGCGGAAGTGCCATTACCACAACAGAGGATTTTGTTGCCGTTCAGCAGCGACTGAACGAGCGTCATCGCCGCACGTGAGATGGCGTCCGGGAGTGCTTCCGCTGCTGCAATTTGGGTTTGAATGCTTTCGGTGAAGCAGGCTTTGATTCTGTCGAGCACGGGATCCCTTAATTCGTTTACGCTATTCGCCAAAGGCGTTTTTTAGCCATTGGATGTCGTTTCCGGTGAAGGCTACCACATCGAAACGGCAATCCACAGTCTCAAAGCTCCCATTCTGTCGGCAGAGCCACAGACGCGCGGCTTTGAGCAGTCTTTGTTGCTTTTGCGGCGTCACGCTGGAGGCGGCATCGCCGTAGTTTGCGCTGCGACGATAGCGTACTTCGACAAAGACGGTGACGCTGCCGTCGCGCATGATGAGGTCTATCTCGCCGCCGCGCTCGCGGACGTTGGCGGCGATAAAGCGCAGACCCTGGCTCTCCAGCCAGCGGCGCGCCTGGGTTTCCCAGGCATCGCCGGTCTGTTTACTTAGTTGGCCGCGACGATTTGCCCACCCTGGTATTTGAGCCATGACAGTTTCCTGTTGATCACGCAATCCTGCGTGGCCGTAAGATCGCCGGTATTGCCGTTCAGCTCAAAGCCGGGAACCTGGCGCATCTGCGAGAAATGGTTGGCAAGGGACCAGGCGTCGGCGCCCATGGCGTACAGGCGCGCCAGCGAGTAGTCGTTACGAACGGCGGCCAGCGCCTGCTGCTGCAGGGCAGGATTACTTCCCGCCAGCATCGGGATCTCGCTATATTGCAGACCTTCCATCTCCAGACGGAAGTCCGGTCCGGAAGTCCCCTGGGCGCTGCGGGAGCTGGCGTAGAGCGTTACGCCGCTCTGACTGCCGTTACGCAGGGCGATCATCGGTTTGATGTAAGCGATTTGTTCCGGCGTGGCCAGGATATACGCGGCGTCGACGCCGCCGGTGCTGCTGACCGGCACATCGCTCGGGCTACTCAGGGCGCTGTCCTGCGCTGACGGCAGGGTTGAGACCGGCGTACCGCTTAGCGAAATACCGCTGTTGACGCTGCCGCGCAGCTCGGCGGTGGAGCCCAGGCGCTGTTGCAGGACAGTACCGCCCCCCAGCTTCAGCCACTCGTTGGCGAAGGCGGTAACCACCCGATCGCCCAGGGCGCCGCGAGGCACCAGCAGCAGCGGAGTCTGTTTGCCCTGATCGTGAATGTGATGCGCCGCGTCGCGGGCTTCGTCTTCCGGCGAGAGGGCGAAATAGCAGATATTGGCCCGGCTTTCGACTTTTTCCGGCTGATTGAGCGCCAGCACGTTCAGCGAGGTATTGCTCTTGATGACATCTTCGACATTATCTTTCAGCAGCGGACCGACGACGATGGTCGCGCCATCCTGCTGCACTTGGGCCAGCAGCTGGCTCATTGGCTGAGCGGTGGTGTCGTAGATTTTCAGTTCTGCGGAAGGGTTGGCTGGCGTTGCGGCGACTGCCTGAGCCTGCGGCGTTTCCGCCGGCTGGCTGGTGGCCTCCGGCGTCGGGGCTTGTACTGCCGCCGGCGCGGTGACCGGCGCCGCGGTTTGCGCCTGGTCGGCCGCTGGCGCCTGTACCGGGGTCTGAGCGTTATTGGTGGTCGTCAGATCGGTGACCTCCGCCTGCGATGGGCTGACTACGGCGCTTTCGGCAACGTTCGCCGCCTGGGCGACCTGGGCGGGTACTGCGCTTCCTGCAACGGCAGGCGCGCCGTTCTTCGCCGCTTCAAAGCCCTGCTGGATCGTGCGGCCAAAAATCGCCGCCTGGCCGTTTAACGGCAGCAGCAGGGCGATTTTATTGGTCGATGCGGCCTGGTAGTTCTGCATATTCACTAGCTGCGTCGGCAGCATTTTCGCCCCCGGATTTTGCGGGTAGCGAGTCTGCCAGTCTTTCACTCCCGCCTTGAGCATCGTCGGATCGCTGCGGTTATCAAACCACATGCGCTGCAGATCCAGCCAGCCCTGCAGGACGTTCTCATCGGCGTTAATGACCAGCGCGTTGGCCTGATCTTTGGTCATGGCGGTGAGCGCTTTCCAGGTCGCGTCGATGTTTTTCTGCTTTTGCGCAGGCAGGCTTAACAGCGACTGTTGGGCAATCAGGGCCCGCAGCAGGTTCAGCGAGGGTTGACCCTGGCTGGCGTCAATTTGCGCCTGCCAGTAGCGGGGCAGTTGGTTCTCCTCAAGGCTTGCCGGGTCGAGCTTGCTGAGCAGCGTCTGCGCGCCCTGGAAATCGTTCTGCGCCAGCTTCACTTCCACCGCCAGCAGCGACCTTTCGCGGCTTTGCGCACCGTTGAGATTAGACGGTAGCTGGTTGAACAGGTCGATCGCCTGCGGTTTCTTACCTTCCTTCAGCAGTGCACGAATGGCGAGTAATTGCCAGTTGGTCTTGCTATCATTCGTGCTTTGCTGCATCTGTTGCAGATAGTAACTGGAGTCTGCCTGAGCCGTACCCTGCAAATACGCCGTACTTTGATCCGGAGTATGGGTACCGCAGCCGGCAAAGATCAGCGCGGCCAGCAGTACGGGCAGACAACGCACGGGTTTAGAACGAAGAAATGTTGACGGTACCATATGTGTCCAGTGATATTTTTTTGGCTCAATGCTCAATATTAATTCGGCAATACGGACGAGACAATGAAACAACACGAATCAGCAGATAATTCTCAGGGACAGCTCTATATTGTGCCCACTCCGATAGGGAATCTGTCTGATATCACGCAACGCGCGCTGGAAGTGTTGCAAGCCGTTGATTTAGTTGCAGCGGAAGATACCCGCCATACCGGTTTGCTGCTGCAGCATTTTGCGATCAACGCCCGTTTATTCGCGCTTCATGACCACAACGAGCAGCAAAAGGCGGAAACGCTGGTGGCGAAGCTTAAAGCGGGGCAAAACATCGCGCTGGTTTCCGACGCCGGAACGCCGCTGATTAACGATCCCGGCTATCATCTGGTGCGCACCTGCCGTGAAGCTAATATTCGCGTGGTGCCTCTGCCCGGCCCCTGTGCGGCGATTGCGGCGCTGAGCGCGGCGGGTCTGCCTTCGGATCGCTTCTGCTATGAAGGCTTTCTGCCTGCCAAATCCAAAGGGCGTCGCGATACGCTGAAGGCGCTGGAAGAAGAGCCGCGGACGATTATTTTTTATGAGTCTACCCACCGTCTGCTGGAAAGCCTGGAGGATATCTGCGCTGTGCTGGGGGAGTCCCGCTACGTGGTGCTGGCGCGTGAGCTGACCAAAACCTGGGAATCGATTCACGGAGCGCCGATCGGCGAGCTGCTGGCATGGGTGAAAGAGGACGAAAATCGCCGTAAAGGCGAGATGGTGCTGATCGTAGAAGGTTTTAAAGCGCAGGAAGAGGCGCTGCCGGCGGTAGCGCTGCGTACGCTGGCCCTGCTGCAGGCTGAGCTGCCGCTGAAAAAAGCCGCCGCGCTGGCTGCGGAAATCCACGGCGTGAAGAAAAACGCCCTGTATAAGTATGCCCTGGAGCAGCAGGGGTAAGCAGAATGCCCGGGCGATTGCCCGGGCCAATACCTTATTTAGCGGGGGTTGCTTCGAATACAAGCATCTGTAATGGCTGCAACGTGACGACAATTGGGGCCTGGTATTTATCAGGGAATGTCGAATTGCTCCCGTAGATGCTTCTTAACGTGAAGTTTGATGTTGCCCCATGCGGAAGCTCAAATGCTTTCGTCAGGTCGAGATAGTATTGCTGCGGTTTATCCGATGGGTTACGTATCCCCAGGATAGCTTTTTCTTTGCTCCAGGATGCCCAACCATACACTTCCAGCGCAGTCGGATCGCCGCCCACCCAGTGGGTATCGACTAATATATCGGCGTTAGCGCGGGACCATTTTGCCGCCTGCGCCAGGACATCCCATTTCGCTTTATTGAGCATGGACGGTGTGATGTAAAGCTCTTGTAGCTGGGTGCCGGTAGCGAAATAGCTCCATACTTGATCGGCAAAGTCGCTATCCGTTTGTACCTTCTCAAGCCCGTAATAGGCGTTTTCAGCGCTAACTATGCCGTGGTACATCAGTGAGTTAAGTGGAAATAGTGGACCTTTTCGTACGATAGAGCGCCAGGTTTCTGCATCCCGATAAGTCATCCATTGCTGTACTGGCGTGCCGGGACCGTAGAGATTAATGTCATCACCCTGACGCCAGATAGCGTCAGCATAGAACAGCCATGAGGGGCTGGCGTTGGTCCCGGTGGTTAAATTAATAAACTGATTTGGGTTGGCGCTACGCATATTATGAAGTAGGGCAATTGACGCATCGAAGTCAGATGCGAACTCACTACCTTTAATATGTGAATTTGCGTTCCCCATACCATCCAGTTTAAATGAAGTGATATGCTCTTCTTTAATTAAATTAATAATCTGTGCATTAAAGTTTTTAAAATAGTTAGGGCCGGAGAGCGCAAATTTTCCATCGACGGTTTCGAAGCCATATTCTTTAGCATGGGATACGCGAATATCCCGCGGCTTGTTATATCCGCCCCAGGGAGAAAGCCAGAGTCCGATTGAACTATGCAAGCTATCGGCTTTTTCTCTTACCTTACTGAATCCGTTGCTAAAAGCCGGGCCAAATAACCATCTTCCGGTCCGATCATCCCAGCCATCATCTAACAGGAAGGCATCCAGCATTACACCGCGTCCGGTAATGAATTCCTTATTCCATTCATCCATACGCTGTAGAACTTCGGGTTCGGTATAGGTGGTAAAGAATCCAATATCCATCCAGCTGTTGTAGTGCAGATAGGGCTTATAGGGCCGCGGGCGAACCGCATCGATAAACTGGTTGACGCTTCGGCGTAGCTGATTGATTTCCGGGAATGTACCGAACCAGGTGGTATAGCTAACGGCGGTGCCTGGCTGTAAAGGTGTTTTTAGTTTAACATTAAGATTAGTGGTTGCTTCATAAGCCCAGGTGTTCACTACAGGTTTATTCGGCAATATAAAAAATGAATCAGCAATAATCGGCGAGCTATTTATTGAACCTTCTACCCACGGGGCTTGAGACTGTTTTCTGGTGGGGAAAAACGTGATTTTCGAGACCTCTTGCGCCTTCCCGAGGGCGGTAATCGTATAATCAATGCTGGCGTATTTATCTTTAACCAGATTCAGTTTTACCTCGACGTTAAAATCCGGATGAGCATAATCAATGATAATGGTGTTATCTTTCTTATCCACATGCTTTATTTTAAAGTCAGCGGCGTGAATGACCGCTTCATCCGGAAGAGTAAGAAAGAAAAGCTCTTCGGGTGAAAGCTGATGCTGTGATTTAACGTCTTTAAGCGCCATCACAGAATTCGCATCGTTAAATGAAACGGCAAGGTATTCGCTATCCAGTGCATATTGGGCGGCGAAAGCCCCGTTGGAAATAAGCAGAGCCAGTAACGAAACATTGAGCGTTTTTTTCATGAGAAAAGTCCTTGTTTTCGTTTTTTTCAGAGGTAAGCAGCGTTAGCCTCCATTGGGTTAACGCTTTGGTAAGGGGGAGGTGCTGGGGGCTGGCTACACTCAGGCTTCGGCGATTTGTAAAAGGCGGTTGGCCGACCCGCATACGGCGATCTTACTGCGTACCACCTCTTTCATCGCGTTCATGCCAACGCGCATGTAATAACGCGGATCGTTACCTTGCGGGTTTTCGGCAAACCATTTTTTCACCGCAGCAGCAAAGGCGATTTTCAGTTCAGTAGCGACATTGACTTTGCACACACCCAGTTCGATGGTGCGGCGAACATACTCATCAGGCACATCGCTTGCGCCATGGAGTACCAGCGGAATATCCACCACTTCACGGATTTCCGCCAGACGCTGGAAGTCGATTTTGGGTTTTTTGGTGTAAAGGCCATGAGCCGTACCAATCGCTACGGCCAGGCTATCTACGCCCGTTAGCTCAATAAAACGTTTGGCTTCCTGCGGATCGGTCAAAAACGCGCTTTCCGCATCCACACTCATGTCGTCTTCTACTCCACCCAGGCGTCCGAGTTCAGCTTCTACGCTACAGTCGCGGGCATGGCAAAAATCCACCACCGATTTTACCAGTTTCACATTCTCTTCAAACGGGAAGTGGCTGCCGTCGATCATGGCGCTGCGTACGCCTGCGTCCACTTTCCGGCGAATATCTTCCAGCGATTCATGGTGATCGAGATGCAGAGCCAGCGGAATGCCGAAACTGGTGGAGTAGGCGCGGCATAGCGCGTAGATCTCCTCCAGCGCAATATGCTTAAAAGTACCCGGGGTTCCGGCGAGGATCACGGGTGATTGCATTTCGCTGCACACTTCCAGAATCGCCTGGATCGTTTCGGCGTTATGGATGTTGAACGCGGGTACCGCGTAGCCTTTTGCCTGGGCATCCTGCAGGAGATACTTGGTAGAAATAATACTCATGATCGGATCCTCTTAAGCCAGCCATGGATGAATAACGACGCCCTGCACTACGCGGTTAACCGTGCCGCTGGCGGAGGGGGTATCCGGCGTATTTCCTACGGCGATCGACTGCGTAAGTGCGAATACCTGGGCGTACATCAGGAAGCAGAAGGCCAGTTCTACATCTACGAAGTGACGCGCTGGCGGCAGAAGAATATGTGGGCCAGCTTCAATAACGGCATCGCTCTCCGCGGCGATGGCCACCACACGCATGGCCTGCCGATCGCGCCGTAGTTCTGCCAGCAGGTCGAGATCGTATTGGCGGGTGTAAGGGTGGCTAGATATATACACCACAACCAGCGTTTCGTTATCGACCAGTGATTTTGGTCCATGGCGGAAACCGGTCGGTGAGTCATAGAACGCTGCCAGCTTACCCGCCGTTAGCTCCAGGACCTTTAACGCCGATTCACGCGCAGCGCCCTGTAACCCACCGCTGCCGAGATAAACGATCCGCTTCCAGGGCTCGCTGCCAAATACGCCGTGGCTGAAATCGCCGAGTGAGGTCAGTATTGCGTGGCAGCGATCGGCCACATCGCGGAATGTCTGGCTGTTAATAACTTCTGGCGCAAAGGCCGCCAGGCAACTGGCCATCATTGTGGTAATACTGCTGGTCATCGCAAAGCCGCGATCGTGCGTTTCTGCTGGCATCAATAGCGCAAAGGCGTTCCCGTTCTCAAGAGCGTTTTGATAAAGGCTACCCGCTTCGTTGCAGGTAATTGAAAGGTGATAGCACTCCGGGACGAACTGGTTTGCCAGCTCAACGGCGGCTACGCTCTCCGGGCTGTTGCCGGAACGGGCGAAGGAGACCAGCAGTAGCGGATGCGCCGGGTTCAGGTAATCCATCGGATTGGTAACTAGATCGGTAGTTGGTACCGCGCTAATGTTTTTTGCGCTGTGATTAGCAAGCCATGGAGCGATGATTTCGCCGATAAATGCCGAAGTGCCAGCTCCGGTCAGGATGATCCGCAGATCGTTTTTATGCAGCAGTGGCGTGAGAAAGTTGTCGATCGCCGGACGAATATTGTCGATGTTTTTCAGTGAGTGCATCCAACAGACAGGCTGCTGACGAATCTCTTCTTCTGTCCAGGTTCCGGTCGCCGCGGCAGCAGGGGTATAAATTTCTGACATAACGTAAGTCCTTATCTTGTGAACTCCACATCAGACGCTGGCAAATTGTCGCTATCTTTCGTTTTGTTTCACTTGTTCATGTGATCGATTGATTAAAATTTATAGGAAAGAAATCGAAAGTTCAATGATGCAAAATGAAATAAAACGAAATTTGTGATCGAGGGAGCGGGGGTTTTATATATGTAATTGATAAATGGATAATAAATCCCATGAAAGCAACGTGAGAGTTTTGTTTTACGAAAGGAAAAGAAAGTAAAGGCCTTGCGATCGTAAGTCGAAGGCCACTATGACGTTTAATGAAGGGCTATAGAGGGAAAACCTGGCCCTGAATCCATATCCCTTGTAAATGCAGTCCACCGTTGAGGGCGATGGCGCTGGCGCGTTTACCGGCCTTTAGCGAACCTAACTGATTGTCGATTCCCAGCAGACGGGCTGGATGTAGTGAAGCCATATGGATAGCATTCTCAGGGGAGATACCGGTGAGTTCGACCATATTACGAACCGCCGCATCTACCGAAAGCGTACTGCCCGCCAGACTACCGGAAGCGGTCCGCACAATACCACCACGCATCTCTACCTTTTGGCCGCATAAGGTATAGCTCCCGTCAGGCATTCCCGCGGCCTGCATCGCATCGGTAATTAGTACTATCCGGTCTTGCGCGCAGCAGCATAGCTTCATGGCAGTGGGGTGAACGTGGTGTCCGTCGGCGATAAGTTCCAGCCATGCACGTGCGTCGGTTAACCCTGCGCCAACCATGCCCGGTTCCCTATGGTGTAATCCCGTCATACCGTTATAGCAATGCACCAGCCCGTCCGCACCGGCATCAAAAGCGCTCCGGGTTTGCTCGCAGGTCGCCGCGCTATGCCCCAACATTACCCGCAGACCTCGATGCTTCAGATGGTTAATCGCCTGAAGTGCTCCGGTTTTTTCCGGTGCCAGCGCAACCACGCGCAGGGTATCGCGAGAAATGGCTATCATTTCATCCAGTTCTGCGAGATCCAGTTCGCGGAACCATTCCGCAGGATGAGCGCCTTTGTTCTGCGGCGTAAAATAAGGACCTTCCAGATAGCTTCCCAGCACCTGCGCTCCGGGACCTCCGGAATAGCAGCGTTGCGCTATACGCGCCAGCACTCGGTGTATCGTCTCTAACGGAGCCGTAACGGTGGTGGGGAGCCAGCCGGCAACCCCTTCACGTGCTTTGTGCATGGCTAGTTTATCAAGTACATCCGGAGCATCGTCCATCACATCGACCCCGGCGCCACCGTGGACGTGAGTATCGATGTAAGCGGGAGCGAGTAGCTCAGCATCACGGAGCATGGTTCCCATGGAGATAGGCTCTATTGCCGTAATGACACCCTCTTCAATACGCAGTTGATGATCGTCCAGCCAGCCTTGTTCCGTCAGCAGACGTCTGGCGCGCAGAATTTGTGTCATATCCCTTCCTCGGCGGTGCTCTCTTCGCGACAGCGTCCTAGCTCGTCCACCAGACTGGTCAAGCCACGGTGCCCGCACTCCAGGGCCTGTATGCGAAACGCCTCGCCGCTGAGTTCATCGCGATCCAGCACCATTTCCAGCAGTAGCTGCAGGTTGGTGCCGGTAATCACTTCACGGCCGGTTTTTTGCATCGCCAGTGTTGATGCAACGCGGAATGGCGTCCCGCCGAGCAGGTCGGTCAGGAATATGAGGCCTTCTTCGCCGTCCAGTTCTCCAACAGCCTGCTCAAGCTGCGAGGTAAGCAGCGCGGTGGTGGAAGTCTCAGGAAAATCGATAGCGATAAAGTGAGACTGCTCGCCGAGGATCTGCTTCATCGCTTTTTCCATGCCGCTGGCAAATCCGCCATGCCCCGTCAAAATGATACCTAACATCTCTGACCTCTTTTGCTTTACAGGAAGTGACAGAATTTACCGACGACGCCCAGAACCACGGTGATGCCAATAAGGCGCAGCGGACTCCAGCCTCTGCGTACCAGCCAGTACATGGTCAGGGTATAGACCAGCGGCAAAAATGCGGGCATCAATTTATCAATAACGTCGGCCTGCAGTTTAACCACCGCATCGCCGGCCTTGATTTCGAGCGTCGTATTCAGGCGAACATAGGTTGCTACCAGCGCCCCAATGACCGTCATCCCAACGATTGACGCCGCATGACCCACTTTCTTTGTGTTCGCTTTGATAAGCGGAATTGCTGCGACGCCCATTCGATATGCATAGTGCGCCAGACCAAAGCGTAGACCGAGATGGACGACGTTAAACAACACGATAAAGACTATTGCGCCAAGGATAGAGCCTTGCAGCGCCAGGCTGGCTCCTATCCCGCCGCAGATCGGCAACAGCGTCAGCCAGAACATGGCATCGCCAATCCCACCGAGCGGTGCGCCAACGGCGATTTTGGTGCTTTGGATGCTGTTGACATCCTGCTTGGAGCGTTCCATTGCCAGAATGATGCCAATAACAAACGTCACCAGGAAAGGATGGGTATTAAAGAATCCCATATGGCCTTTCATGGCTCGGGCCAAATCGCGTTTGTTGGTATGGATCTTTTTCAACGCGGGTAGCAGACCGTATAGCCAACCAGATGCCTGCATACGCTCATAGTTAAAAGAAGCCTGCAGCAGCATGGAACGCCAGGCCACGCGGTTAATGTCTTTTTTAGTGAGATCGGCGCCAATATTCTGATCTTCATAGACGTTTTCATTCACCCCGGTGAGCAGCGTTTCTTCATTTTCAGTCGTATTCGACAAGGTATGTTGGTTAGATGCCATCTTCGAATTCCTCTTTCTGTGCCGCTGGTTTAGTCGGTTCGGGAGATTTACGCAGCAGATCGATCAGCGCCATTGCCAGCGCGGCCGCGGCGATAGCCAGGACCGGAAGCTTGAGCCAGGCCGCGGCAACGAAACCTATGATGAAATAAGGGATATAGACGTTTTTCAGCATGATTTTTAGCAGTACGGCAAAGCCGATAGCGGGCATGATGCCGCCTGCAACGCCCAGGCCGTCAATCAGACGTTCGGGCAGCACATCAATGGCGGTTTTCGCGTGTTCTGCTCCGAAGTAAATTGGCAGGAAAGCGCAAAGGAAGTAGAAAATGCCTAGCGCCAGCAGCGCCAGATAGTTAACCCGTTCAATACCTGCTGTATCGGCATTTGCGGCCATGCGATCGCAGCGGGACATCACGCCGGACATGACGGAGAACAGGAAGGTAATGCCCATTTGTACTGCGACGGCAAACGGTACGGCGACCCCTACAGCCACGTCAGGTTTCACGCCGGTGGTTATGGCAAAAGTTGTTCCCACGATAGTGCCAATAATGACGTTAGGCGGCTGAGCGCCAGCGAGCGGCGCCAGACCCATCCACACCAGTTCCAGCGTGCCGCCGGTTAAAATACCGGTATGCAGATCGCCCAGAATCAGACCAACCAGCGGCCCAAGTACCACTGGACGGTGCATGTGTGTTAAACCGTTGAACATATCGAGGCCGGCAATAAAGGCGAGAATACCTAATGCAAAAGCCTGCAACAGACTAATTTCCATTGTGAATCCCTCAAAGTAGTTTAAAGAGATCCAAAGCAGGTTCTGTCGGGACACCCTGAACGAAGCATTCCACTCCGGACGCTTTCAGACCGTTAAAGGCGCTGATATCGTTCGCGTCGACAGAAACAGTTTTGGCAATTTGTTTTTTACCTTCGGCGTAATGCATGTTTCCCACATTGATGCGTGTGACGGGCACACCGCCTTCGACCAGCTTGAGAAAATCAGTCGGTGTTCTGCATACCAGTAAAATTTTCTGCCGGTCGGCGGCGCGGTGAATGTTATCGATCGTTTTTTGCAGCGACCAGAAACGTACGGCAATCCCTTCGGCCAAAACCATTTCCATCAGATTCTGCTGCACGGTGTCTTCAGCGACTTCATCATTAGCGACCAGTACCAGATTTGCCCCCGCAAATCCGACCCACTGTACGCCTACCTGGCCATGGATGAGTCTTTCGTCAATACGACTCAGTACGATATTTGGCATAGCGTTTTCCTCTTAGTTGTTATCCGTTATGGAAGTAACGCCCTGACAGGCGGCATGGTACTGCTGCAGTATGTCCTGAATGTGGCTCATGATGAGTTCCCGCGGCGTGGCACTGAGATCTCCCTCGCGTACTTTTACGTACTGCAAAGGTAAATACTGGCTGATAAGCGGTAGCGGGATTGGCTCACCCGCCAGATTGCGAACCAATCTTTCGAATGCGTCATCAATCTGGCTGTCCGGCCAGTAATAACGAACGCGATCGGAATAGCTGTAGCCGCGGGCCAGACGACGTGCGTTGCCATCGCCGTGATAGTGGCTTTGCCAGTATTCCGGGCGATCGAGCATTACGCTCTCAAGTACGTGACGCAGGCCAGAGCAGGCTTTGGCCGGCAACAGCTCCTCCTCAATGGCTGCTAGCGAGAACAGCGCTTCGCGCAGGGCGAAAGTCAACGCCGGACCAACTTTCAGAATGGCGAAGTGATCTTTCACTAGCTGGCGCAAAGATTGCGGCGTCTGGTAATCCGTGGAGTGTGCTTCGAATACCAACGTGTCGTAAGCTTCAACCATTTTGCTCAGAGCGACGGCTTTTTGCGGTTGGTAATCTATGATGTGCGTATGATCGAACTCGACGCCGGGTTGCACAACCAGGGCAATGATGCGGGACCAGATGGCATTCAGACCCAGTTTTTCAAACGCATGGCGATGGGCTTTCAGCGTGGCGCGTGCCGCATCGGGTGTAGTGACCTCTAGCTCGGCTAATGTTTCGTGGGCACCGCCTGGTACAGGCACTTCGGTGCCAATGACGTAGACGAGATCCGATTCGCCGAACTGCTCCACGCAGGTTTCCTCGGCAATCTTTGCCAGACGTGCAGCACGTTCAGCGACGATAGCATCGGTTAGCGGAACCGGATCGCCCTGACAGGACATGCTGCAATCAAGATGGATTTTTTTAAATCCAGAAGCCACGTAGCTTTTGATCAAACCGTCAGCATTGGCCATCGCCTGCTCTGCTGGCAGATGCTGCCAACGATTTGGGCCGAGATGGTCGCCGCCCAGAATTAACTGCTCTTCGGGGAAATCAAGCGAGTTGGCCAGTTGGCAGACAAAGTGGCGAAAATCAGCTGGGGTCATTCCCGTATAACCGCCAAACTGATCAACCTGATTGGAGGTTGCCTCGATCAGCAGAGGAGTTCGGTTAGCATGTGCGTAGCGTATTGCAGACTCCAGAACTAGTGGATGCGCCGAACAAACGGCATATATACCGTTTGCTTTCCCCCGTTTATGCTGTTCCACCATAGTCGTCAGATGTTTCACTTTCCTCTCCAGGTTGGATGGTTATGATAATTATCTTTCGTTTTGTTTCATTTTATACTGCATCATGGTGTTATAAAAATAAAACGAAAGATAATAGTTTTCCGATCTGTTTCACAAAAGAAACATAATGAAAGTGTTTTGCGGCGAGTTTATGGGCTGAGATACCTATCGCGGGGCTTGCATTCGGGTAAAAGAAAGGCGTTAATAAGGAAAACGAAATAAAACGAAAGAATTAGTTAAAGGATTTCTTATGAGCAACACAGACCATTCTGCAGATAAGCGGGTACCCGGTACCAGCGAAAGACGGGAGCAGATCATCCAGCGGTTGCGGCAGCATGGAAGCGTGCAGGTGAACGATCTTTCTGAATTGTTCGGCGTTTCTACGGTGACGATCCGTAACGATCTTGCGTTTCTAGAAAAGCAGGGGATCGCCGTTCGGGCTTATGGTGGTGCACTGATTTGCGACAGTAATATCCCCGGCGGAGAGCCTTCTGTTGAGGATAAAAGCTCGCTGAATACGGCGATAAAACGGCGTATCGCCGGAGCTGCTATTGCGCTGATCGGGCCGGGGCATCGCGTTATTCTCGATTCCGGTACCACGACATATGAGATCGCCCGTCTGCTGCGCGAGCATACTGACGTTATTGCTATGACCAACGGTATGAATGTTGCTAATGCATTACTTGAAGCGGATGGTGTTGAGCTGTTGATGACCGGTGGGCACTTGCGTCGTCAATCGCTTTCGTTCTATGGCGACCAGGCAGAACAGTCGTTGCAAAATTACCACTTTGATATGCTGTTTCTTGGTGTTGATGCGATCGATCTGGAGCGGGGCGTCAGCACCCATAATGAAGACGAGGCCAGACTAAATCGTCGGATGTGTGAGGTTGCGGAGCGCATTATCGTGGTCACCGACTCGACAAAATTCAACCGTTCCAGCTTGCATAAGATCGTCGACACTCAGCGGATCGATACCATCATCGTTGATGATGGTATCCCGCCAGAAAGCCTGGAGGGGCTGCGTAAGAGCGGCGTTGAAGTCATTCTGGTGAATGCGTAAATATTGATACGCCGGGGGCGATGCTCATTCACCGCCGCCCGGCTTTTCTGCTAAGGATTATCACGTCACCGGCGCCGGGTTAAACACCGCCAGCTGATTGTGCAATCCCCACTGATCCGAGAAGGTCTTCTTGCGGCCGCTGGCGACATCAAGAATAAATTCAAACAACTTCAGCCCTACCTCTTCGATGGTTTCTTCTCCGGTGGCGATGGTTCCCGCGTTGATATCCATTAAGTCATACCAGCGGTTTGCCAGCTCGGTACGCGTCGCCATTTTTATGACCGGCACGGCGACCAGGCCGTACGGCGTACCGCGACCGGTAGTAAAGACCTGCACCGTGATCCCGGAAGCCACCTGCTGAGTACCGCAGACAAAGTCGCTCGCCGGCGTCGCGGCGTAAATCAGCCCGCGTTTGGTCGGGCGCTGCCCCGGAGAGAGCACTTCGGCAATCGCGCTCTTCCCGGATTTAGCGATAGAGCCCAGCGCTTTCTCGACGACGTTCGCCAGGCCGCCTTTCTTGTTGCCCGGGGAGGGGTTGGCGCTGCGGTCGGTTTTGCCCATATCGAGATAGTTATCGTACCAGGCCATCTCCTCCAGCAGGCGTTTTCCGACTTCTTCGTTGATGGCGCGCGGCGTCAGCAAGTGGATCGCATCGCGCACTTCGGTGACTTCCGAGAACATAACGGTCGCCCCGCAGCGCACCAGCAGATCGGATGCGTAGCCCACCGCCGGGTTGGCGGTGACGCCAGAAAACGCATCGCTGCCGCCGCACTGCATACCGACAACCAGCTCGGAGGCCGGGCAGGTTTCACGCTGGCGCTGGTTCAGCTTCTCCAGGTGGCGCTCGGCGACCTGCAGAATGTCATCCACCATGGATTTAAAACCAACGTGCTTCTCATCCTGCAGGCTGACGATGCTGGCGCTATCCACGGGGATACTTTTCACATCGTCGGTGCCTTCCAGCAGGCGCTCCGGCTGCAGTTTTTCGCAGCCAAGGCCAATCACCATCACTTCGCCACCGAAGTTTGGATTGAGCGCCAGGTTATGAATGGTGCGGATCGGGACGACCGCCGCTGGGGCGTTAATCGCCACGCCGCAGCCATACAGGTGGTTCAGACCCACAACGCCATCGACGTTGGGATACTTCGGCAGCAGCTCGCGTTCGATAATTTTCACCACATAATCGACGACGCCCGCCACGCAGTGCACGCTGGTGCTAATGCCGAGCAGGTTTTTGGTGCCCACGCTACCGTCGGCGTTGCGATAGCCTTCGAAGGTATAGCCTTCCAGCGGCGGCAGCGGCGCCGGGACTTTGGTCGCCAGCGGGAGGGTATGCAGCGGCGGCGCTTTCGGTAGTTCGACCAGCGATTCGTCAATCCAGCTGCCCTGCGGAATATCGCGTACCGCATAGCCAATCACCTCGCCATAGCGGATAATTTCACCGTGGACGGGAATATCGACCAGCGCGACTTTATGGCCTTGCGGGATATGTTCAACGAGCGTGAGTCCGTCAGGGAAACGCGTTCCGGCCTTTAAACCGCGATCGTTAACAATAATCGCCACGTTATCCGTTTCGTCTACTTTTATATAAAACGCCGTTGGCGATTCTTGTCTAATTTCAATGTCAGCCATTGTCCAGTATTCTCCAGCAAGGTGCGAATAATAAAATAAAACGTTTATACCCATCATATTTCAAGCTGCATATGTGTTGGCTTTCCTCGCTCACCCCAGTCACTTACTTTAGTAAGCTCCTGGGGATTCCCTGCGTTGCCGCCTTCATGCAACTCGAAATATTTAGGGTATATTCAATTTCTGATGTGCAGATTTGTGAAATAGAGAATGTCAGGTGTTTGAATCTGAAAATGTGATCTAAATCACCCATTGCTGCGCGGGCGAATACGTTAAAAAGGGAAAACGCTGGAACTGTGGAACAGCGCCCACTGATTATTGCATTTGCACAACAATAACGATAATTAAACGCCATTTACAGGTTATATGCACAGTGTTTAACGCTCGCAAGCTGATTATACTGAGTCATGCTTGCAATGCGCCGGATAAGTAAATCGATACCTCCTGATATTGATTTCTGAATAATGAAGAATCACACCAAAATAAATAATGGAAGGTGTGTTGTACCTGAGGAATATTAGATGAGTCTGGATGCAACGATAGAACAGAAAAAGGAAGTGCCAACTCGATATTTAATTCTGTTGATCATTTTCATTGTTACCGCTGTTAACTATGCCGACCGGGCGACGCTCTCGATCGCCGGTACAGAGGTGGCGAAAGAGCTGCAGCTGAGCGCGGTCTCGATGGGCTATATTTTCTCCGCTTTCGGCTGGGCCTACCTGCTGATGCAGATCCCCGGCGGCTGGCTGCTCGATAAATTTGGCTCGAAGAAAGTCTACTCTTACAGCCTGTTCTTCTGGTCGCTGTTTACCTTCCTGCAAGGCTTTGTGGATATGTTTCCACTGGCGTGGGCGGGTATCTCAATGTTTTTTATGCGCTTTATGCTGGGTTTCTCTGAAGCGCCATCTTTCCCGGCAAACGCCCGTATCGTCGCGGCGTGGTTTCCGACGAAAGAGCGCGGGACCGCATCGGCGATCTTTAACTCCGCGCAGTATTTCTCCCTGGCGCTGTTCTCGCCGCTGCTGGGCTGGCTGACCTTTGCCTGGGGTTGGGAGCACGTCTTCACCGTCATGGGCGTGATTGGCTTTGTGCTGACCGGCCTGTGGGTAAAACTGATCCATAACCCCACCGACCATCCGCGCATGACGCAGGAGGAGCTTAAGTTTATCTCCGAGAACGGCGCCGTCGTTGATATGGACCATAAAAAGCCCGGCAGCGCGGCGACCAGCGGACCTAAACTGCACTATATCAAGCAGCTGTTGACCAACCGCATGATGCTGGGCGTGTTCTTCGGCCAATATTTTATCAATACCATCACCTGGTTCTTCCTCACCTGGTTCCCGATTTATCTGGTGCAGGAAAAGGGCATGTCGATTCTGAAAGTGGGTCTGGTCGCATCGATTCCGGCGCTGTGCGGTTTTGCCGGCGGCGTGCTGGGCGGGGTGTTCTCCGACTATCTGATTAAACGCGGTTTTTCCATCACCGTGGCGCGTAAGCTGCCGATCGTCCTCGGAATGCTGCTGGCTTCCACCATCATTCTGTGTAACTACACCGATAACACCGCGCTGGTGGTGACCCTGATGGCGCTGGCTTTCTTCGGTAAAGGGTTCGGCGCGCTGGGCTGGCCGGTGATTTCCGATACCGCGCCGAAAGAGATTGTCGGCCTGTGCGGCGGCGTCTTTAACGTATTTGGTAACGTCGCTTCCATCGTAACCCCGCTGGTTATCGGTTACCTGGTGAGCGAGCTGCACTCATTCAACGCAGCGCTGGTCTTCGTCGGATGCTCAGCCCTGATGGCGATGGTTTGCTATCTGTTTGTGGTCGGCGACATCAAACGCATGGAACTGCAGAAATAATTAACGGTTAAGTGACAAGGTATAAACGATGAACAACGATATCTTCCCGAACAAATTTAAGGCGGCCCTGGCGGCGCATCAGGTTCAGATCGGCTGCTGGTCCGCGCTGGCGAGCCCGATTAGCACCGAAGTTTTAGGTCTGGCAGGTTTCGACTGGCTGGTACTGGACGGCGAACATGCGCCGAACGACATCTCAACCTTTATCCCGCAGCTGATGGCGCTGAAAGGCAGCGCCAGCGCGCCGGTCGTTCGCGTACCGACCAACGAGCCGGTGATTATTAAGCGTCTGCTGGATATCGGTTTTTATAACTTCCTGATTCCGTTTGTCGAAACGGAAGAGCAGGCGGTTAACGCCGTCGCCTCAACCCGCTATCCGCCAGAAGGCATTCGCGGTGTATCCGTCTCGCACCGCGCCAATATGTTTGGCACCGTGCCGGATTACTTCGCGCAGTCGAACAACAACATCACCATTCTCGTGCAAATTGAGAGCCAGCAGGGCGTGGATAACGTTGATGCGATAGCCGCCACGCCGGGCGTTGACGGTATTTTTGTCGGCCCAAGCGATCTGGCCGCTGCGCTGGGCCATCTGGGCAATGCTTCCCATCCGGAAGTGCAGAAAGCTATTCAGCATATTTTTGCCAGCGCGAAAAAGCACGGTAAGCCGAGCGGCATTCTGGCGCCGGTTGAAGCCGACGCGCGCCGCTATCTGGAATGGGGCGCGACCTTTGTTGCCGTCGGCAGCGACCTGGGCGTTTTCCGTTCTGCCACGCAGAAGCTGGCTGACTCCTTTAAGAAATCTACCCAATAAATTTCGAGCTGCATCAAGGTGGCAACTAAGCGAATCCCCAGGAGCTTACACGAGTAAGTGACTGGGGTGAGCGAAGGCCGCCAACGAAGAGGCAGCTTGAAAGGTGAAGGGTATAACCACCACCGAAACTAGAGAGATAAAGACATGACAATGAAAGTTGGTTTT
Organism: Klebsiella sp. GN_Kp190; assembly: GCF_040061795.1. Taxonomy (NCBI): domain Bacteria; kingdom Pseudomonadati; phylum Pseudomonadota; class Gammaproteobacteria; order Enterobacterales; family Enterobacteriaceae; genus Klebsiella; species Klebsiella sp. GN_Kp190. Next base: position 2,899 of record NZ_JBEAFN010000073.1, on the reverse strand, counting down.
ATTGGCCTCGGTATCATGGGTAAACCAATGAGTAAAAACCTCCTCAAGGCAGGTTACTCGTTGGTGGTTGCTGACCGTAACCCGGAAGCGATTGCCGAAGTGATTGCCGCAGGCGCAGAAACCGCCGCGTCAGCGAAAGCGATTGCCGAGCAGTGCGATGTGATCATCACCATGCTGCCGAACTCCCCGCACGTGAAAGAGGTGGCGTTGGGTGAAGGCGGCATTATTGAAGGCGCGAAGCCGGGCACCGTGCTGATCGATATGAGCTCCATCGCGCCGCTGGCGAGCCGCGAAATCAGCGAAGCGCTGAAAGCGAAAGGCGTCGATATGCTGGATGCGCCGGTCAGCGGCGGCGAACCGAAGGCCATCGACGGTACGCTGTCGGTGATGGTGGGCGGTGATAAAGCGATTTTCGACAAATATTACGATCTGCTGAAAGCGATGGCGGGTTCGGTGGTGCATACCGGCGAGATCGGCGCGGGCAACGTGACCAAGCTGGCCAACCAGGTGATCGTGGCGCTGAACATTGCGGCGATGTCCGAAGCGCTGACGTTGGCGACCAAAGCGGGCGTGAACCCGGATCTGGTATATCAGGCCATCCGCGGCGGGCTGGCCGGAAGCACCGTACTGGATGCCAAAGCGCCAATGGTGATGGACCGCAACTTCAAGCCGGGTTTCCGTATCGATCTGCATATCAAAGATCTGGCGAATGCGCTGGACACTTCTCACGGCGTGGGCGCCCAGCTGCCGCTGACCGCCGCGGTGATGGAGATGATGCAGGCGCTGCGCGCCGACGGTCTGGGTACCGCCGACCACAGCGCGCTTGCATGCTACTACGAAAAACTGGCGAAAGTGGAAGTCACTCGCTAACAAGAAGGGCGCGGATGCGCGCCCTGTAATTCTTGCCTCGCGCGGCACTGTCAGGCTACATAACTATGAAAATCGTAATCGCCCCAGACTCTTATAAAGAAAGCCTCTCGGCCACCGAGGTTGCTCAGGCTATAGAAAAAGGTTTTCGGGAAATTTTCCCCGATGCGCTCTACGTGAAGGTTCCTCTCGCCGATGGCGGAGAAGGTACCGTTGAGGCGATGATTGCCGCGACGCAGGGAACCGAAATGAGCGCCTGCGTGACGGGGCCGCTGGGTGTTCCGGTTAATGCCTGCTGGGGGCTTTCCGGAGACGGCAAAACCGCGTTTATCGAAATGGCTGCGGCCAGCGGGCTGGGGCTGGTTCCGCCCGCTCAGCGTAACCCGCTATTGACGACGTCGCGCGGTACCGGCGAGCTGATTTTGCAGGCGCTGGATCATGGGGCGAAAAATATCATCATTGGCATTGGCGGCAGCGCCACCAATGACGGCGGCGCGGGAATGGTTCAGGCGCTGGGCGCGCGTCTCTGCGATGCCAATGGCGCGGAGATTGGCAACGGCGGCGGTAGTCTGTGTAGCCTCAATTCGATAGATCTCTCCGGTCTTGACGCGCGACTGCATGATTGCGCTATTCGGGTCGCCTGCGATGTCACCAATCCGCTGACTGGCGATACTGGCGCATCAAGGATATTTGGTCCGCAGAAAGGGGCTACCGAAGCGATGATCCGCGAGCTTGACAGCAACCTGGCGCACTATGCGGACGTTATTAAGGCCGATCTGCATGTCGATGTGAAGCAGGTTGCCGGCGCGGGCGCGGCGGGCGGCATGGGCGCAGCGCTGATGGCGTTCCTGAACGCTGAATTACGCAGCGGGATTGAAATCGTGACCCAGGCGCTGAATCTGGAAGAGCATATCCTCGATTGTTCGCTGGTGGTGACCGGTGAAGGCCGGCTGGATAGCCAGAGTATTAACGGTAAAGTGCCGGTTGGCGTGGCGAACGTGGCGAAAAAGTATCATAAGCCGGTAATTGGCATTGCCGGTAGTCTGACCCGGGACGTCGGCGTGGTTCACCAGTATGGGATTGATGCGGTGTTTAGCGTGCTGACCAGCGTAACGACGCTCGAAGAGGCGTTTCGCGGCGCGGCGGACAATATTTATCATGCGTCGCGTAATATTGCGGCGACATTGCAGGTTGGGATGGCGACAGAAGGATGACAACCGTCGGTAAACCCTCTATACTTCGCGCCGAAGCTGACCAGACAGTCGCCGCTTCGTCGTCGTCCTCTTCGGGGGAGACGGGCGGAGGGGAGGAAAGTCCGGGCTCCATAGGGCAGGGTGCCAGGTAACGCCTGGGGGGCGCAAGCCCACGACCAGTGCAACAGAGAGCAAACCGCCGATGGCCCACGTAAGTGGGATCAGGTAAGGGTGAAAGGGTGCGGTAAGAGCGCACCGCGCGTCTGGTAACAGTTCGCGGCACGGTAAACTCCACCCGGAGCAAGGCCAAATAGGGGTTCATAAGGTACGGCCCGTACTGAACCCGGGTAGGCTGCTTGAGCCAGTGAGCGATTGCTGGCCTAGATGAATGACTGTCCACGACAGAACCCGGCTTAACGGTCAGCTTCCTCATTCAAAGAAAACCCTCGTCAGAAATGGCGGGGGTTTTTGTTTTCGGCTAAAGGTTGAAACAGAGGGCAGATGAATGACTGTCCACGACGCTATACCCAAAAGAAAGCGGCTTAACGGTCAGCTTCCTCATTCAAAGAAAACCCTCGTCAGAAATGGCGAGGGTTTTTGCTTCATACGGCAGTTTAAAACACAGGACAGATGAATGACTGTCCACGACGCTATACCTAAAAGAAAGCGGCTTAACGGTCAGCTTCAACTTTTCAGAAAACCCCTGCCAGCGATGGCGGGGGTTTTTGCTTCATACGGCAGGTTGAAATACAGGACAGATGAATGACTGTTCACGACGCTATACCCCAAAAGAAAGCGGCTTAACGGTCAGCTTCAACTTTTCAGAAAACCCCTGCCAG
>NZ_JBEAFN010000072.1:0-96827 GCF_040061795.1 Klebsiella sp. GN_Kp190 | reverse complement strand
ATACCTGCCTGTCACGCAGGGGGTCGCGGGTTCGAGTCCCGTCCGTTCCGCCACTTATTAAAAAATTAAGCCTGCTGATTAAGCAGGCTTAATGATAAGAAACTTTAGGGGCGTAGCTCAGTTGGTAGAGCACCGGTCTCCAAAACCGGGTGTCGCGAGTTCGAGTCTCTCCGCCCCTGCCATATATAATCCTTTGCTCAGGCAAAGGATTTTTTTTGCTTTAAATTTCCCGCCGATCGTCCTCCATCCCTGGAGGAGTGCGTTTATCCCAATATATTGTGCTTCAGGATCTCCCGAATCTGCGCTTGTTTATCGCTGTTCTGTAGCCAAATCGCATAGAGAGGCCTTGAAAGCGTCGCACTGTCGGTCACCGTATGCAGATTATTTTTCCCCTGTGCCCAGAGCACGGGCAGCCATGTACAGCCCTTAAGCGCGCTGAGCTGTTGGTAAGCTAACTCGGCAGAACTGGTGGTCAGCAGAGGAATATCATCATTTCCGATCAATCCCGCTTCGTTTTGTTGGAAATCGGGCCCCCATTCCAGGCGTAAATAATTCAATTCATTTGTGTATTTAGCCGGAGAGGCACAATAAAGCGCCAGGGTAAAATTACCCAGCAACTGGCTGCTTAGTTCATCCATCTTCGGCGATTCTGTCGTGATCAGGAGATCAAGCTGACGTTCGTGCAGCTGTTTGACCAGCGATTGCCGCTGCGCAATCCGCGCCTCAAACTGTAGGTTATAGGGCTCTGTATAGAGCTTTCCCAGCCATCCATTAAGCAGGCATTCCCACAGAGAAGCGCTGGCACCGATCGAAAATTCATTATGGCGGGAAGCATTCGCGACCTCCTTGCGCGCAGCTTGCCAGGTATTCATCAGGGTTTCGGCGTAGGGTAGCAGTTTCTCTCCGGCTGAGGTCAGACGGATATTATTACGATGACGGGTAAAAAGATTTACCCCCAGCTGGTTCTCCAGCTGACGAATACGAAAGCTAACTGCTGACTGCGTCAGATAAAGCGCCTCTGCGGCTCGGCCAAAGTGGCGAGTTCTGCTCACCTCAAGGAAAGTCTTGAGCAATTCCGTATCCACACTCTTCTCCGCAAAATTATTTGTCGTGATGATTTAAATGTTTTGTTTGACGCTCTGTCAAGCGTAACTAATACTCCGCGCCATAATTAGCTCGGCCAAAGAATCAGGAGCGTGTAGGATGGCGGAAAGCTTTACGACAACTAATCGTTTTTTCGACAATAAAAATTATCCGCGCGGGTTTTCCCGTCATGGAGATTTCACCATCAAAGAGGCGCAACTGCTGGAACGTCATGGTTATGCCTTTAATGAACTCGAACTAGGTAAACGCGAGCCTGTCACCGACGATGAAAAACAGTTTGTTTCGGTATGCCGTGGTGAACGTGAGCCCGCAACGGAAGCAGAACGCGTCTGGATTAAGTACATGGCGCGCATTAAGCGTCCGAAGCGTTTCCATACCCTGTCCGGCGGCAAGCCGCAGGTGGAAGGTACGGAAGATTACACAGAAAGCGATGATTAAGAAAAAGGGCGTAAGCCCTTTTTTTACGCCATCATTTTTTGTAGATGGCTCAACATTCTGTCTATTGCCCGATAGCCGAGAGCCTCCTGCAAATGATGACGTTCGATGCGTTCGACTGCCTCAATATCGGCAATAGTTCGGGAAACTTTAATCAGGCGCTGCCAGGCGCGGATTGAAAGACCGAGCTGTATTAGCGTCTGCTCCAGCCAGACAGCGTCATCTTTATGAAGCCGGCAGCAGATTTTCATCTCATCATTTCCCAGATGCGCGTTAAGTTTTTTCTGCCGCGATAGCTGCCTTTCGCGTGCGGCCAGAACACGTTGGCGTACGCAGGCGCTACTTTCCTCTTCGTTTGTTCCCTGGCTGAGCACCCCCGGCGGCGGAAGCGGGATCTCCAGGGAGAGATCGAATCGGTCAAGAAACGGGCCGGATAAACGACCCAGGTAGCGTAGCGTCTGTTCCGGTGAAGCGCGATTATGCTGGCCCTGATAGTGTCCTGTCGGGCTGGGATTCATCGCTGCAATAAGCTGGAAACGGGCTGGATAATCGATTTTGGCGCGCGTGCGTGAGATATGGATAACCCCTGACTCAATGGGTTCGCGTAACGCATCCAGCACCCTGCGTTCGAATTCAGGCAGCTCATCCAGGAACAGGACTCCGTTATGGGCAAGGGAGATCTCTCCCGGTGCCGGAATTGAGCCTCCGCCCACCATGGCCGCCAGGGAGGCGCTATGATGCGGGGCACGAAAGGGCCTGCGGCGCCAATTTTTCATGGCATGCCTGGAATCGACCAGGCTAAGTATTGCCGCGCTTTCCAGCGCTTCCTGATTACTCAGCGGCGGCAGTAGTCCCGGTAATCGACTGGCGAGCATCGTTTTTCCTGTGCCGGGCGGGCCTATCATCAGCAGGTTGTGACCACCTGCAGCGATGATTTCCAGCGCTCGTTTCCCCTGCCGCTGGCCAATAACATCACGCAGATCAACCGATGTTTCATCCGAATATTCCCCTTCTGGAAGGGGGTTAGCCAGGGTATGTCGACCTTCGAGAAAAGCGCAGACTTCCTGGAGATCGGTGGCGATAAGGCAGTCACTGCCGCCGATTAACCCCACCTCTGGAGAATTCTCATTAGAGATAACAATCTTCCGCCCCGCTTTTATGGCCTCCATGGCGCTGGATATGGCCCCAGGAACGCCACGCAGAGCGCCTGTAAGCGCCAGCTCGCCGACAAACTCATATTGATTTAGCCTGGGGGCCTTTAGCTGCTCTGAGGCCACCAGAAGCGCGAGAGCGATAGGTAAATCATATCTTCCCCCTTCTTTTGGTAGATCGGCCGGGGCCAGATTGATGGTGATTTTTTTCGCCGGATAAGCGTAACCGCTGTTGATAATCGCACTACGTACCCGGTCACGCGCTTCTCTAACCGTTGTTTCAGGCAGTCCTACCATTGTCAGGCCTGGGAGCCCGTTGCTGATATGAACTTCAACCGTGATAAGCGGGGCACCGATCCCGAGAGCGGCGCGGGTGTAAACAATGGCGAGTGACATAACACCTCCTGAGAACCGGGATTATGTCGGGGATTTGCTGTTGAGTAATTCGGCAATATTAAATTCTGCATGCTTGCTCCCAGCCAATTTTCCGGCAATTTCCGCTTTGCACTGGTGATGGATGCCGGCTCGTAAAATGCTGTCATCAGGCAACAAGATGAGAAAGAGCTGTGGAGTACGCCACAAATTGAAATATTTTCATTTCATATTTTCCCCATTAAAAACAATTGTTTTTTCTTAAATGGTTAGCAAGGTAAGAAATGAGGTCATAAAAAAATCTTGTGTTTAACGCGAAGTCTGTGGTAACTCTTTAGGTATTCCTTCGAACATGAAGCCAGAAAGAACATAAAATGACAGCCCTTCTACGAGTGATTAGCCTGGTCGTGATTAGCGTGGTGGTGATTATTATCCCACCGTGCGGGGCTGCACTTGGACGAGGAAAGGCTTAAAAAACAAGCCTTAACGAACTAAGACCCCCGCACCGAAAGGTCCGGGGGTTTTTTTATAACTTAAAAACAGAAAAGAGGAGCAGACGATGGCTGGTAGCATAAAATTCTGTTTCTCTCGATCTACGACGGGGAAGTAACTATGAATGGGGCGCGGTGGGTGGTACATGCTTTGCGAGCACAGGGAGTCGATACCGTTTTTGGCTATCCGGGTGGAGCAATTATGCCGGTTTACGATGCATTGTATGACGGCGGCGTGGAACACCTACTGTGCCGGCATGAACAGGGTGCGGCTATGGCGGCTATTGGCTATGCCAGGGCTACCGGCAAAACCGGGGTGTGTATCGCCACTTCGGGGCCTGGCGCAACCAACCTGATCACCGGCCTCGCCGACGCGCTGCTTGATTCCGTTCCCGTTGTTGCTATCACCGGCCAGGTTGCGGCCCCGTTCATTGGCACCGACGCATTCCAGGAAGTTGATGTCCTCGGTTTATCGCTGGCATGCACCAAGCATAGTTTCCTGGTGCAGTCGCTGGAAGAACTGCCGCGCATCATTGCCGAAGCTTTCCACGTAGCAAACTCCGGGCGTCCCGGTCCCGTGCTGGTCGATATCCCAAAGGATATCCAGCTGGCTCAGGGCGATCTCGATCCGCATTTTTCCATGGTAGCCGACGACGTTGATTTTCCATATGCGGATATCGAATACGCTTTGCAGATGCTGACCCAGTCGCAGAAGCCGATGTTATACGTTGGCGGCGGCGTGGGGATGGCGCAGGCGGTACCGGCGCTGCGCGAATTTCTTGCCGTTACGCAAATGCCCGTGACGTCTACCCTGAAAGGGCTGGGTGCGGTAGCGGCGGATTATCCCTACTATCTGGGCATGCTGGGGATGCACGGTACTAAAGCGGCCAACCTTGCAGTACAGGAATGTGACCTGCTGATCGCGGTAGGCGCCCGTTTTGACGATCGCGTCACCGGCAAGCTGAATACGTTTGCCCCGCACGCTAAAGTTATCCATATGGATATCGATCCGGCTGAACTGAACAAGCTCCGTCAGGCACATATCGGCCTGACCGGCGATTTGAATGTGATGCTGCCCGCGCTCCAGCAGCCGCTGTCTATCGACGCCTGGCGCCAACGTAATGCGCAGCTGCGCGCTGAGCATGCCTGGCGCTACGACCATCCGGGAGACGCTATCTATGCCCCGCTGCTACTGAAGCAGCTTTCCGATCGCAAACCCGCAGACTGCGTCGTGACAACCGATGTGGGCCAGCATCAGATGTGGTCAGCGCAGCATATGACCTATACGCGCCCGGAGAATTTCATCACTTCCAGCGGATTAGGCACTATGGGTTTCGGCTTGCCCGCAGCGGTAGGCGCGCAGGTGGCCCGTCCAGACGATACGGTTATCTGTATCTCCGGTGACGGCTCCTTCATGATGAACGTGCAGGAGCTGGGCACCGTAAAACGCAAGCAGCTGCCGCTGAAGATAGTCTTACTGGACAACCAGCGTTTAGGAATGGTTCGACAATGGCAACAGCTGTTTTTTCAGGAACGTTATAGCGAAACCACCCTTACCGATAACCCCGATTTCCTTACTCTGGCCAGCGCCTTCGGCATCCCTGGTCAACACATCACCCGTAAAGACCAGGTTGAAGCGGCACTCGACACCATGCTTTCGAGCCAGGGGCCTTACCTGCTTCATGTCTCAATCGACGAACTTGAGAACGTCTGGCCGTTGGTGCCGCCCGGTGCCAGTAATGCAGAAATGCTGGAGAAATTATCATGATGCAACATCAGGTCGCCTTGCAGGCTCGCTCTAATCCAGAAACGTTAGAACGCGTGCTGCGCGTCGTGCGCCATCGCGGGTTCCAGATTTGCGCGATGAATATGGCAACCGCCGCCGATGCCCGGAATATTAATATTGAACTGACCGTTGCCAGCCAGCGGCCCGTCGAATTACTGTTTAGTCAATTAAGCAAACTGGTGGACGTCGCCTGCGTCGAGATCCAGCAACCTACATCACAACAAATTCGCGCCTGAGCGCAAAGGAAGAACAATGACGACGAAAAAAGCTGATTACATTTGGTTCAATGGTGAGATGGTTCCGTGGGGCGAGGCGAAGGTTCACGTGATGTCCCATGCGCTGCACTACGGGACTTCCGTATTTGAAGGCATCCGTTGCTACGACTCTCACAAGGGACCGGTGGTGTTCCGTCACCGTGAACATATGCAGCGTTTGCATGACTCAGCAAAAATCTATCGTTTCCCGGTTTCTCAGAGCGTTGATGAGCTGATGGAAGCCTGCCGTGAAGTCATTCGTAAAAACAGTCTGACCAGCGCCTATATCCGCCCGTTAGTCTTCGTCGGCGACGTGGGCATGGGCGTCAACCCGCCTCCGGGCTATAACACTGACGTGATCATCGCGGCGTTCCCGTGGGGCGCCTACCTGGGCGCCGAAGCGCTGGATCAGGGGATCGATGCGATGGTTTCTTCCTGGAATCGCGCGGCGCCAAACACTATTCCGACCGCGGCTAAAGCCGGCGGTAACTATCTCTCTTCGCTGCTGGTCGGCAGCGAAGCGCGTCGCCATGGCTATCAGGAAGGTATCGCGCTGGACGTGAACGGCTACATCTCTGAAGGCGCCGGTGAAAACCTGTTTGAAGTGAAGGATGGCGTGCTGTTTACCCCGCCGTTCACCTCTTCCGCGCTGCCTGGCATCACCCGCGACGCTATCATCAAGCTGGCGAAAGATCTCGGCCTGGAAGTCCGCGAGCAGGTATTGTCCCGCGAGTCCCTGTACCTGGCCGACGAAGTGTTTATGTCCGGTACTGCCGCAGAGATCACGCCGGTACGCAGCGTTGATGGTATTCAGGTGGGTGAAGGCCGCTGCGGCCCGATCACCAAGCGCATTCAGCAAGCATTCTTTGGCCTCTTCACCGGTGAAACCGAGGATAAATGGGGCTGGTTGGATCAGGTTAATCAATAAGCATAAAAAAATGGGGCGACACGCAACGCCCCATTTCACCGAAACTGGGAGTAACTAAAGCATGCCTAAGTACCGTTCCGCCACAACCACTCACGGCCGTAATATGGCGGGTGCCCGCGCGCTGTGGCGCGCCACTGGAATGACCGACGATGATTTCGGTAAGCCGATTATCGCCGTGGTGAACTCTTTCACCCAGTTCGTGCCGGGCCACGTTCACCTGCGCGATCTCGGCAAACTGGTTGCTGAGCAAATTGAGGCCGCTGGCGGCGTCGCCAAAGAATTCAACACCATTGCGGTGGATGATGGGATCGCGATGGGCCACGGGGGTATGCTTTATTCACTGCCATCCCGCGAACTGATCGCCGACTCGGTTGAGTATATGGTTAACGCCCACTGTGCTGATGCGATGGTCTGTATCTCCAACTGCGACAAAATCACCCCGGGGATGTTAATGGCGTCTCTGCGCCTGAATATTCCGGTCATTTTTGTTTCCGGTGGCCCGATGGAAGCCGGGAAAACCAAACTGTCCGATCAAATCATTAAACTCGACCTCGTTGACGCGATGATTCAGGGCGCTGACCCGAAAGTCTCCGACGATCAGAGTAATCAGGTTGAGCGTTCCGCCTGCCCGACGTGCGGCTCTTGTTCGGGAATGTTCACCGCGAACTCCATGAACTGCCTGACCGAAGCGCTGGGCCTGTCGCAGCCGGGCAACGGCTCGCTGCTGGCGACTCACGCCGATCGTAAACAGCTGTTCCTCAATGCGGGCTCACGTATCGTTGAGCTGACTAAACGCTATTACGAGCAGGACGATGCCTCTGCGCTGCCGCGTAATATCGCCAATAAGGCGGCGTTTGAAAACGCCATGACGCTGGATATCGCCATGGGCGGTTCCACCAATACCGTACTGCATCTGCTGGCGGCGGCGCAGGAAGCGGAAATCGACTTCACCATGAGCGATATCGATAAACTTTCCCGCAAAGTGCCGCAGCTGTGTAAGGTCGCGCCAAGTACGCAGAAATATCATATGGAAGACGTGCATCGCGCGGGCGGCGTATTGGGTATTTTAGGTGAACTGGATCGTGCCGGGCTGCTGAACCGCGATGTGAAAAACGTGCTTGGTTTGTCCCTGCCGCAGACGCTGGAGCAGTACGATATCACCGTCACGCAGGATGAAGCGGTTAAGAAGATGTTCCGCGCTGGCCCTGCGGGTATCCGCACAACGCAGGCTTTCTCTCAGAACTGCCGTTGGGACACCCTGGATGACGATCGCGCAGAAGGCTGTATCCGCTCGCTGGAACATGCTTACAGCAAGGACGGCGGTCTGGCGGTTCTGTACGGCAACTTTGCCGAGAACGGCTGTATCGTGAAAACCGCCGGCGTTGACGACAGTATCCTCAAGTTTACCGGCCCGGCGAAGGTATACGAAAGCCAGGACGCGGCTGTGGATGCGATCCTCGGCGGCAAGGTGGTCGCCGGTGACGTAGTCGTCATCCGCTATGAAGGGCCGAAAGGCGGGCCGGGGATGCAGGAGATGCTCTACCCGACGACCTTCCTGAAATCAATGGGCTTGGGTAAAGCCTGTGCGCTGATTACCGACGGACGCTTCTCCGGCGGTACCTCGGGTCTCTCTATTGGTCACGTTTCTCCGGAAGCGGCCAGCGGTGGCAATATCGCGATCATTGAAGATGGCGATATGATTGCTATCGATATCCCGAACCGCGGCATTCAGCTGCAGCTAAGCGATGCCGAGATTGCGGCGCGCCGCGAAGCTCAGGAAGCGCGCGGTGATAAAGCATGGACGCCGAAAGATCGCGAGCGTCAGGTTTCCTTTGCCCTTCGCGCCTATGCCAGCCTGGCAACCAGCGCCGACAAAGGCGCGGTGCGCGATAAATCGAAACTTGGGGGTTAATGATGGCCGAGTCTCAACCCCTCTCCGCCGCCCCCGAGGGGGCGGAATACCTCAGAGCGGTACTGCGCGCGCCGGTATACGAAGCCGCGCAGATCACGCCGCTGCAAAAAATGGAAAAGCTCTCGTCGCGCCTCGATAACGTTGTGCTGGTGAAGCGTGAAGATCGTCAGCCGGTGCACAGCTTTAAGCTGCGCGGAGCCTACGCGATGATGGCGGGCCTGACGGAAGAGCAAAAATCGCATGGCGTGATTACCGCTTCGGCGGGTAATCATGCGCAGGGCGTGGCTTTCTCGGCATCTCGCCTGGGCGTGAAGGCGCTCATCGTCATGCCAACCGCCACCGCGGATATCAAAGTTGATGCGGTGCGCGGCTTCGGCGGCGAAGTGCTGCTGCACGGCGCGAACTTCGATGAAGCCAAGGCCAAAGCCATCGAGCTGGCGCAGCAGCAGGGGTTCACCTGGGTTCCGCCCTTCGACCATCCGATGGTGATTGCCGGGCAGGGGACGCTGGCGCTGGAACTGCTGCAGCAGGATGCCCATATCGATCGCGTATTTGTCCCGGTCGGCGGCGGCGGTCTCGCGGCCGGCGTGGCGGTGCTGATCAAACAGCTGATGCCGCAGATCAAAGTCATTGCGGTTGAGGCCGAGGATTCTGCCTGTCTGAAAGCCGCTCTGGATGCGGGTCATCCGGTCGATTTACCCCGCGTTGGGCTTTTTGCCGAAGGCGTGGCGGTGAAACGCATCGGCGATGAGACTTTCCGTCTGTGCCAGGAGTATCTCGACGACATCGTTACCGTCGATAGCGATGCCATCTGCGCGGCGATGAAAGACCTGTTTGAAGATGTGCGTGCGGTAGCAGAACCTTCCGGGGCGCTGGCGCTGGCGGGGATGAAAAAATATATCGCTCAGCATAATATTCGCGGCGAACGCCTGGCGCACGTGCTTTCCGGCGCGAACGTCAACTTCCACGGCCTGCGCTACGTTTCCGAACGCTGCGAACTGGGAGAACAGCGCGAAGCGCTGCTGGCGGTCACCATTCCGGAAGAGAAGGGCAGCTTCCTCAAGTTCTGCCAGCTGCTGGGCGGCCGTTCGGTGACCGAGTTCAACTACCGCTTCGCGGATGCGAAAAATGCCTGCATTTTTGTCGGCGTGCGCCTGAGCCGGGGGCTGGAAGAGCGGAAAGAGATCCTCAACCTGCTGCACGACGGTGGCTACAGCGTAGTGGATCTCTCTGACGATGAAATGGCCAAGCTTCACGTGCGCTATATGGTGGGCGGGCGTCCGTCGCAGCCGCTGCAGGAGCGTTTATTCAGCTTCGAGTTTCCGGAATCACCCGGCGCGCTGCTGAAGTTCCTGCATACGCTGGGCACCCACTGGAACATCTCTCTGTTCCACTATCGCAGTCACGGTACCGATTACGGCCGCGTGCTGGCGGCATTCGAACTGGGCGATCACGAGCCTGACTTCGAAACCCGCTTGCATGAGCTGGGCTACGATTGCCACGATGAAAGCAATAATCCAGCGTTCAGGTTCTTCCTCGCCGGTTAAGAAGCGCTGTGCTTGTCAGGCCTGCGGTCGGGCTGTAGGCCTGAGCAGGCCCGGCATTAGTGGCCAGGCAGCAAATTCCAGAACGCATTAATCAGCGGCTCATGCAGCCGCTTTTTTGGCGCGCAGACGCCAAGCTCAAACGGGGTTTTCTCGTCGCTACGCTCCAGAATCATCACGCGATTGCGCACTGGCTCAGGGCTGTTTTCCAGCACCACCTCCGGCAACAGCGCGACGCCGCAGCCGAGCGCCACCATGGAGACCATGGCTTCATGCCCGCCCACCGTGGCGTAAATTGACGGATTACTGATTTTATGGCGGCGAAACCATAGCTCAATGCGGCGACGCACGGGGCCCTGGTCGGCCATAATAAAGGGTACCGTTGCCCAGTCAGGCTTCTCCACTGAGACCTGGTTACGAACCGGACAAGGCAGCGCCGGGGCGATCAGCACCACCGCCAGATTCTCCAGCATGGAAAAAGCCACCGCGCCGGGCAGCGTTTCCGGTTTCCCGGCAATCGCCAGATCGGCCTCACCCGTCACCACTTTTTCCATCGCATCAGCGGCATCGCCGGTGGTGAGCTTTATTTCCACCGAGGGATGCTCGGCGCGGAACCGATCGAGAATCGGCGGCAGATGGCTATAAGCGGCCGTCACCGAACAGAAGATATGCAGTTCGCCCGACAGCGACGGACCTTGCTGATCGATAGTGTGGCGCAGCTGCTGATACTGCAACAGCGTCTGCTGGGCAAACGTTCGTAGCTCTTCTCCCGCTTCGGTAAGCGTTACCGTGCGGTTATCACGGACAAACAGCGGCTGCCCGAGGTCTTCCTCCAGGCGCTGAATTTGTCGGGAAAGCGTGGAGGGGCTGACGTGCATCGCCCGCGCGCTGCGGCCAAAATGGCGGCTTTCAGCCAGATGCAGGAAGGTTTTCAGATCGCGTAAATCCACCGGCGGCACTCCACGATTTTACATTGCAGAAATTGCAACGTGACGTTGTGAATATATCAATTTCCGCAATAAATTTCCTGTTGTAATGTGGGTACATTCTCGCTGAAAGGCGAACCGAACAAAATAAGACACACAACATCACGAGGTATCACCATGGCTAACTACTTTAATACACTGAACCTGCGCCAGCAGCTGGCGCAGCTGGGCAAATGTCGCTTTATGGGTCGCGACGAATTCGCCGATGGCGCAAGCTACCTTCAGGGTAAAAAAGTGGTCATCGTCGGCTGTGGCGCTCAGGGCCTGAACCAGGGTCTGAACATGCGCGACTCCGGTCTGGATATCTCCTACGCGCTGCGTAAAGAAGCGATTGCCGAAAAGCGCGCATCATGGCGCAAAGCAACCGAAAACGGCTTCAAGGTGGGTACCTACGAAGAGCTGATCCCGCAGGCCGATCTGGTGGTTAACCTGACGCCGGACAAACAGCACTCTGACGTTGTACGTTCCGTTCAGCCGCTGATGAAAGACGGCGCGGCGCTGGGCTACTCTCACGGCTTCAACATCGTGGAAGTTGGCGAGCAGATCCGTAAAGATATCACCGTTGTGATGGTGGCGCCGAAGTGCCCGGGTACCGAAGTACGTGAAGAGTACAAACGCGGTTTCGGCGTTCCGACCCTGATCGCGGTTCACCCGGAAAACGATCCGAAAGGCGAGGGTATGGCCATTGCTAAAGCCTGGGCTGCGGCGACCGGCGGTCACCGTGCGGGCGTGCTGGAGTCGTCCTTCGTTGCCGAAGTGAAATCCGACCTGATGGGCGAGCAGACCATCCTCTGCGGTATGCTGCAGGCCGGTTCTCTGCTGTGCTTCGATAAGCTGGTGGAAGAGGGTACCGACCCGGCATACGCCGAAAAACTGATTCAGTTCGGCTGGGAAACCATCACCGAAGCGCTGAAGCAGGGCGGTATCACTCTGATGATGGATCGTCTGTCTAACCCGGCTAAGCTGCGTGCTTACGCGCTGTCCGAACAGCTGAAAGAGATTATGGCGCCGCTGTTCCAGAAGCATATGGATGACATCATCTCCGGTGAATTCTCCTCCGGCATGATGGCTGACTGGGCCAACGACGATAAAAAACTGCTGACCTGGCGTGAAGAGACCGGCAAAACCGCGTTCGAAACCGCACCGCAGTTTGAAGGTAAAATTGGCGAGCAGGAGTACTTCGATAAAGGCGTTCTGATGATCGCAATGGTGAAAGCGGGCGTTGAGCTGGCGTTTGAAACCATGGTGGATTCCGGCATCATCGAAGAGTCCGCTTACTACGAATCACTGCACGAGCTGCCGCTGATCGCCAACACCATCGCTCGTAAGCGTCTGTACGAAATGAACGTGGTTATCTCCGATACCGCTGAATACGGTAACTACCTGTTCTCTTACGCTTGCGTACCGCTGCTGAAAGAGTTCATGACCACCCTGCAGACCGGCGACCTGGGCAAAGCGATTGCCGAAGGCGCGGTAGACAACGCTCAGCTGCGCGACGTGAACGAAGCCATTCGCAGCCACGCTATCGAGCAGGTTGGTAAGAAACTGCGCGGCTATATGACCGACATGAAACGCATTGCGGTAGCGGGCTAATTCCCCGTCGTCTTTCAACTTGCAGATGCGTTGGTTGCGTTCGTACACCCCAGTCACATAGTTATCTATGCTCCTGGGGCTGTACTCACTTGCCGCCTTCCTGCAAGCTGAAATCCTTAGGGGAAAGCTGTGAGATAAAAAACCGGTGCAATTCAAAGACACCGGTTTTTTTAATTGCGGTACAGCACCTTGATGATGTGATAACCAAACTGGGTGTGCAGCGGGCCGGTCGGCTCCAGCACCGGGCAGGAGAAGACGACTTTATCAAACGCCGGCACCATCTGGCCCTGGCGGAATTCACCTAAATCGCCACCGCGTTTGCCTGACGGGCAGATCGAGTGCTTCTTCGCCAGTTTACCGAAATCGGCGCCGTTTTTAATTTGCTCCAGAAGATCCAGTGCCAGCTGCTCTTCTTTAACCAGGATATGCAGTGCTGCTGCCGTTTTTGCCATGATCGTACCTTGATGGAATAGGAGATGAATCAGGGCGCAATAGTAGCATGGGCTAGCGGCGATACAGCACCTTAATGATGTGGTAGCCGAATTTGGTTTTGACCGGTCCGTAAGGCTTGAGCAGCGGGCAGCTGAAGACCGCCTTATCGAACGGCCCGACCATAACGCCTTGATTAAACTCCCCGAGATCGCCGCCGTTGCGTCCGGATGGGCACTTTGAATAGCGCTTTGCCAGATGATCGAAGCTCACGCCACGTTCCAGTTTGGCGAGGATCTCTTGCGCCAGCTTCTCTTCTTTTACCAGGATATGCAGGGCTGCTGCGCTCTTTGCCATTATTTTGCTCTCATGTCTCAAAGATATCCCGTTACTTTACCATCCGCTTTGGTCGCGGACCTATACTCTTCGCCATCGCGGGACAGGTGTCTCGCCTGATAGACGGAAGCGGGAGATGGGCAACACTTTTCTTCGGCGTTTTCCCTCTGGCCGGGGACAGCCGTCCTGTCCTTATCGTCGTGGAGCGAGATAACATGGATACAATGAAAAAACCTGAATTTTCAGTCGGCTGGCTTTCCGGGCTGAGCGAGATTGTGCGCGATCCGCTGCTCTATGAATTACTGAAATATTGTCCTCTGGAGATCATGCGGCGCTGGCGCTTCGAAGACATTCCGCGCGGTGATTTTATCTGCCGACAGGGGGAAGTGTGCCAGCGTTTTTCGCTGATTATCGCCGGTGAGGTAGACGTTTTCTATGAGGCTGAAGACGGGCGCCGCTACCGCCAGGCCCGCTACCGTAAAGGCGACATGGTGGGCGAACTCGAGATCTTTGAGTCGCGTCATTACATCTGCTCGGTGGTGGCGGTGGACCATGTGCAGCTCCTGAGCCTGTCGCAGGAACATTTCTGCCGCTGGCTGGCGCTGGATAACCACTTTAACCAGCGGATGCTGCGCTTCTTTAGCCAGCAATATTATCAGCTATCGAAAAAGGCCAGCAGCGACAATCTCTACTCGCTGCATCAGCGGGTGTGTCAGGCGCTATGGCTGCGTTATCAACAGGATGGCGCGAATGAAATCTTGCTGGATAAGCAGAATCTTAGTCAGGAGTTCGCGGCGACGACCCGCAGCATTAACCGTATTTTGCATGACCTGAAAGCGCTACAGATTATTGATACCGATGGTGAACGCATTGTGTTGTTAGCTCCTGAAAAACTGAAGCAGGAGGCTGATATCGGATAACCGCAAGAGTAAGGAGGCGGGAGAATGTCGCTGCAACCCCATATCCAGTTAAGCAAAGAGATGACCGGCGCGCGGTACGCGCTGCTGCCGGGCGACCCGCAGAGGGTCGACCGCATCGTCAATTTTCTTGATAATCCACAGCTGCTCGGTCAGAACCGGGAGTTTCGCGCCGCGCGCGGCTGGTATCAGGGCATCGAGATTTTGGTGCTCTCCACCGGCATCGGCGGACCCTCCACGGCGATCGCCATTGAAGAGCTGCGCCAGATTGGCGTAACAACCCTGATTCGTATCGGCAGCTGCGGCGCATTGCAGGATAATCTTGCGCTCGGCGATGTGATTATCGCTCACGCTGCGGTGATGGATGATGGTACCAGCCGAACCTATGCGCCGGCGGGCTATCCGGCCTGCGCCGACCCGCTGCTGACCTGGGAACTGGTGGCGCAGGCGCGGCAAATGAACATCCCCGCCGCGTGCGGGCTGGTGCGCAGCCACGACAGTTTCTATACCGATCGTGAGGCGGAACTGGATGCGCAGTGGTCGGCGCGAGGCGTTCTGGGTGCGGATATGGAGAGCGCCGCTCTGATGACTATCGGCGCGCTGCGCGGCCTACGTACGGCATCATTACTCAACGTGGTTGTTGCCCACAACGGTTGCCTGGATAGCAGCATCAATGATTATGTCCAGCAGGAGGCGCTGTGCCAGCAGGGCGAAGAACGGCAAATTACCCTGGCGCTGCGCGCCATTTATTCCGCTAGCCAGCAAGGAGGTTTGTGATGGACTTTTTTAGCATTAACAATGTGATGGTCAACATTCCTCTCGGCGAAGGCGGCTATGCGCTATCGTGGATTGAGGCTATCGGTACCGTATTCGGCCTGCTGTGCATCTGGTGCGCCAGCCGGGAAAAAATCATCAACTATCTGTTTGGCCTGATTAACGTCACGCTGTTTGCGGCGATCTTTTTCCAGATCCAGCTCTATGCCAGCCTGCTGCTGCAGGTCTTTTTCTTCGCTGCCAATATTTACGGCTGGTACGCGTGGAGCCGGCAAAACGAGGCGCAGGAGGCCGCGCTCAAGGTACGCTGGCTTTCCCGTCAGCAAACGCTGGCGCTGGGCGGCGTCTGCGCGGTGGCGATTGTGCTGATGACGCTGTTTATCGATCCGGTGTTCGCGACGCTCACTCGTATCATGATTGCTCTGCTGCAAACGTTCGGTATGCAGGTCGCGATGCCCGACCTCCAGCCCGACGCCTTCCCGTTCTGGGATTCCACCATGCTGGTGTTGTCGATTGCCGCCATGGTGCTGATGACGCGTAAATTCGTCGAAAACTGGCTGCTGTGGGTGGTTATCGACGTGATTAGCGTGGTTATCTACGCGGTACAGGGCGTTTACGCCATGTCGCTTGAGTATGTCCTGCTGACGGCGATCGCGGTAATGGGTTCATACAGCTGGATCAAAAGCGCACAGCGTAACGGCTATACGCCGCTTGCCGCGGCCGCATCCTGATTGACCGATTTCCAGGCTGCCTGAATGGGCAGCCTGTTGCTCTCTGTGCCCCTCTTTCTGCTACAATCCCCACCCCGTTCGAAGATTGAGCAAAAGACTCCCATGCGTTTAAATCCTGGCCAACAACAAGCCGTCGAATTCGTTACCGGACCGTGCCTGGTGCTGGCGGGTGCCGGTTCCGGTAAGACCCGCGTGATTACCAATAAAATCGCCCACCTGATCCGCGGCTGCGGCTATCAGGCGCGTCATATCGCGGCGGTCACCTTTACCAACAAGGCGGCGCGCGAAATGAAAGAGCGCGTCGGGCAAACGCTGGGACGCAAAGAGGCGCGCGGCCTGATGATTTCCACTTTCCACACGCTGGGGCTGGATATCATCAAACGCGAATACGCCGCGTTAGGGATGAAATCAAACTTCTCGCTGTTCGACGATACCGACCAGGTGGCGCTGTTAAAAGAGCTCACCGAAGGGCTGATCGAAGACGATAAAGTGGTGCTTCAGCAGCTGATCTCGACGATCTCCAACTGGAAAAACGATCTGCAAACCCCTGCTCAGGCCGCCGCTGGGGCGAAAGGGGAGCGGGATCGGATCTTTGCTCACTGCTACGGGCTGTACGACGCGCACATGAAAGCCTGCAACGTACTAGACTTTGACGATCTGATCCTGCTGCCAACGCTGCTGCTGCAGCGCAACGAAGAGGTGCGGGAGCGCTGGCAGAATAAGATTCGCTATCTGCTGGTGGATGAATACCAGGACACCAACACCAGCCAGTACGAGCTGGTGAAACTGCTGGTGGGACAGCGGGCGCGCTTTACCGTGGTCGGCGATGACGATCAGTCGATCTACTCCTGGCGCGGCGCGCGGCCGCAGAACCTGGTCCTGCTAAGCCAGGATTTCCCGGCGCTGCAGGTGATCAAGCTGGAGCAAAACTACCGTTCTTCCGGGCGCATCCTGAAGGCGGCTAACATCCTGATTGCCAATAACCCACACGTTTTCGAGAAGCGTCTGTTTTCCGAACTGGGCTATGGCGTAGAGCTGAAGGTGCTCTCTGCCAATAACGAAGACCATGAGGCGGAGCGCGTTGCCGGTGAACTGATCGCGCATCACTTTATTAATAAAACTGCCTATAAGGACTACGCGATTCTGTATCGCGGCAACCATCAGTCGCGGGTTTTTGAAAAGATGCTGATGCAGAACCGCATCCCGTACAAAATTTCCGGCGGCACGTCGTTCTTTTCCCGCCCGGAAATTAAAGACCTGCTGGCCTATCTGCGCGTGCTGACTAATCCCGATGATGACAGCGCTTTCATGCGCATCGTCAATACGCCAAAGCGTGAAATCGGTTCGGCGACGCTGAAAAAGCTGGGTGAATGGGCGATGGGGCGCAATAAAAGCATGTTTACCGCCAGCTTCGATATGGGCCTGACCCAGACCCTGAACGGACGCGGCTATGAGTCTTTGACCCGCTTTACCCACTGGCTGCGGGAGATCCAGCAGCTTTCAGAGCGTGAACCGATTGCCGCCGTCCGCGATCTGATCCGCGGCGTGGATTATGAATCCTGGCTCTATGAGACCTCGCCCAGCCCGAAAGCCGCCGAAATGCGGATGAAAAACGTCAATACGCTGTTCACGTGGATGACCGAAATGCTCGAAGGCAGCGAGATCGATGAACCGATGACGCTCACTCAGGTCGTTACCCGCTTTACCCTGCGCGATATGATGGAGCGCGGCGAGTCGGATGAGGAGACGGATCAGGTGCAGCTGATGACGCTTCACGCGTCAAAGGGGCTGGAGTTCCCCTACGTCTACCTGGTTGGTATGGAAGAGGGGCTGCTGCCGCACCAGAGCAGCATTGATGAAGACAACGTCGATGAAGAGCGCCGTCTTGCCTACGTAGGTATCACCCGCGCGCAGAAAGAGCTGACTTTTACCCTGTGCAAAGAGCGCCGTCAGTACGGCGAGCTGGTGCGGCCGGAGCCGAGCCGTTTCCTGCTGGAACTGCCGCAGGACGACCTGATTTGGGAGCAGGAGCGCAAAGTGATTTCGCCGGAAGAGCGCATGCATAAAGGCCAGGCGAACGTCGCCAACATCAGGGCGATGCTGGCGAAAGCGCGTAAATAGCGGCTAGCGGCTGTTTTGCTGTTGAATCTGGAACTGACGTAGCGCTTTGCGACCGGGTGCGCCGTCTGAACCGGGTTGACTGACGACAATGGCCGCCACTTCATTGCCCAGCCGCGTTGCCTGCTGCAGATCCATCCCGCAGGCCAGCCCGGCGATCGTACCGGCACAGTGGCTGTCTCCTGCGGCAATCGTGTCGTGGACCTTCACGCGGCAGGCCGGAATATGCTGCGGTGCTGCGTCAGGTTCAACCACCCATGCGCCATCCTTATCAAACCGACAGATCGCCCGAATATGCCAGTCGCTGGCGAGCCGTGAGGCGGCATCAAGGGTCGCGCTATCCAAATCGTATAAACGCGCGCACAGCACGCTGAGTTCATCGCGATTCAGGGTGAGCAGGGGGCGTTTGCGCAGCAGCGCCTGGATAAAGTGAATATCCAGGTCGCACAGACGCGGGCCAAAATCGACGAACAGCGTTTTATCTTCCGTCTGGGCAAGGATCCACTGGCGCAGCGCTTCGCTGGCCAGTTCGTATCCCGAGACGTAAATAATCGCCTCCCTCGGCAGCGGTATTTGCGCTAATAGTTCATCAGTCCAGTGCTGTTCGCAGCCCTCAATGGTGATAAACGTCCGCTCTTTGCTGGCTTCGACAAGAGCCAGACACCAGCCGTTATCGTGGGTGGGATGGCGCAAGAGGACGGGCAAGTTTTCCAGCGCCATTTTTTGCGCAACGGCCTGCCCCCAATCGCCATTGCCTACCGGTATGGCGTTAATGGGAAACAGTTCGAGGCGCGAGAGCGCGCGGGCGACGTTGAACGCACAGCCGCCAATCTGCCGTCCGCCGTCGCGGGCGGAGACATCGCTACCGCTTTGCGGCAGCGCATCGAGATGGAGAATAATGTCGCCAAAAGCGGCGCCGATAACCACGATCGGCCGCTGAGGCGATAGCAGGTCAGCGCTGATTGTCACGGCAGGCCCCCTTTCTCGTTCCGAAGGCGAGATACAGCGCCAGGCTCAGAATAAAAGAGACGAATAACCCGAGGCTGGAGTCCGCGAAAATACCGACCGCGAAAGGTCCGTCGATAAAACCGGTTTTAGAGACCATCAATCCTGCCAGCGCACCGACAATCCAGCAGCCCAGCGCGGTACGGTTTGCGCCGCTCTCCCTGAATAAATCAGCTTCAGGATATCCGGCACGGCGGCGCAGCCGATAAAAATCGACCATAAAGATGGCGGCCCAGGCGGCCAGAAATACGCCGCAGAAAATCAAAAACGCGATGAACGGCCCGAGAAAATCTTTCGAGACAAACAGCACGTAGAGGGCAATCCCCAGCACCAGCACGGCGTCGAGGGCCACGGCGGAACGCTGCTGTAGCTTAATCCCCATGCTTAACAGGTTAAGGCTGGCGGAATAGAGGCTCAACACGGCGATGGTCACGACCCCGGCGGTAGCCGCGGCCAGATAGGGGATTGCCATCCACGAAGGCAGCAGTTTACCGATCGCTGAAATGGGGTTCTCGCTGGAGGCCAGATCGGGGATCTGCGCGGTAAGCAGTATTCCGGTGAGCATCAGCAACAGCAGCGGGAGGGCGGCGCCGCTGACCACGGCGAGAAAAATAGGCTTTTCCCCGGAGTCAGGGCGCTGATCGCGACTATAGTCGGCGCCGGCGATAGCCCAGCTGATGCCGGTGCCTGCGGCAATAATAGACACGGCAGGCAGAAAGCCGGTCAGCCAGCTGCCTGAAGGCAGCGCGAGGATGGCCTGCCAGTCCGCGGTGAAGAGTAAATAGATCACCACCAGCAGCGTCATGGCGCCAAAGATCCGGGTGATCCATTTTTGCATCATCAGCACGGCGTTTTGCCCGAGCACGCTGACCAGTACGGTCAGCCCGCCAAACAAGAAAAGCGACAGCGCGGTGGTGGTCAGACTCTCTTCAAAACCCATGGCGGCAAACAGCGCGACGAGGGTGAGCGTGCCGGTAATGATATTGACTGCTTCCCAGCCCATCAGATTCACCCAACAGAAGCTGGTGGGGGCGATATTACCGCGTTTGCCAAAAATGACGCGGGAGAGGGTTAGCGTCGTCGTACGACCAATTTTCCCGGCGATGCTGGTGATGCCGACCAGCGCAAAGGAGGCGACGCCCGCCACGGCGGCCAGAATCGCCTGCCAGAATGAGAGGCCGAACGACACTATCACCGCGCCGTAAACGACGCCAAGAATGCCAATATTCGCGGCGCACCAGACGAAAAACAGCTGGACCGGTTTCTGGGTCTGGTGGACCGGGGGGACCAGACCGATCCCTAATTCTGCCATTCCGGGATCTGCCGCCTGGATATTTCCATCGTATGAAGCTTTGCTGTCCATAGTGATACCCTCTGTGAATTATGCTAAGCGGTAGCCTGCAAGCCGCTGTGCGTAAGGCGTGAAGTCGATGCTGTTGGCCTGCTTAATCCGTTGTATATGTTCTTCAGGAAAAGCCTCTATGCCATGAAGCGCGCCGCAGATGGCGGTGGCCATCGCGCCAATGGTGTCGGTGTCGCCGCCTAAATTGGCTGCCAGCATAGCGCATTTCATAGGCTGCGTTTTTGCCAGCTCAACCAGAGCAATCGCTGCGGGGACGGACTCGATAATATCCATACCGGCGCCGATGTCCTCATAAATCCGTTCAATACCCGTCAGATGGTCAGTCTCCCCGGCGATCGTTTCCAGCGCCAGGTGGATACGGTTTCCCAGTAGTGGACTAAAAGTGGACTCATAATGGCGCTGCGTCTCATTGGCGAGCGACGCCAGCTCCGTTTTAATTAACGGCCATTCGGCCCCTTCAATGGCGCGGCCGATCGCCCAGGCAATGACCACCGCGCCGGCGATAGCGATATCTGATTTATGCGTCGGCAGGCAGGATAGCCGCACTTGCTCAATGAAAAACGTTCTGTCCCCGGTGGGCAGTAGACAGCCCATCGGCGCCACGCGCATTGCCGCGCCGTTGGTTACGCCGTTGGCCGCGATCTCCTCCAGCGGCTGCCCCTGTTCAAGCGCGATCAGGGAAGCCTTCGAGGTCGGGCCAAGAATATTTTTTTCAAAGGCCTGACAGCGTCTGGCCCACAGCAGAATATGCCTGGCGATGACCAGTGGATCGGTCACGCCGTTGGTTTCATTCAGGGCATCCATGAGTGCGATGCACTGATGGGTATCATCGGTGAACTCAGCGGCGCGAAATTCGCAGGCCGCAATATTCTCTTTCGGTCCGGGGAGGAAGCGCTCAATCCAGCCAAAATGGTTGATAATTCGGCGCTTAGGCCACAGTTCGGAAGGCATACCCATCGCATCACCAATGGCTTGCCCATAAAGGCAGCCGAGGATGCGGTTTTGGGTGGTATAGGTAGGGTGAATAGCAGACATCATCGGCTCCCTGGAAGAAATGAATAAAAGTTATACTAAAAGTAGATCCAGATTAAGTCCAGTTAAAGTCCTTTGTGGCCATGCTGTGATCGAAGACGCATTCTGAAAGAAAAGTGAGAAGCTAAAAAAGGGTGGGGAGACGTTATGAGGGGGCTATTGATTCCAGTATGGATCCACTATGATAAATCCACTGCCACTGAATTCCGGAAGACTACGACATTATGCCGCAATCGCTGCTTGAGTATATAAAAGGGCGTCTGAATGCAGAGGCTCCCGCGCCGCTTTATATTCAACTTAAACAAGCTATTGAAGCGGCAATGACCGAGCGGTTGCTGACGCACGGCAGCATCCTGCCTTCCGAACGCAAAATGTCGCAGACGCTTGAGCTATCGCGCGTGACGGTCGTGAAGGCGCTTGATGCGCTGCTGGAGGCCGGGCTGGTTATTAAACGCCACGGAAAAGGGACCGAGGTGAATCTGCCGGTAAGCTATAACCTTGCCAGCGGCGGATTTTCTGCCCAGCTACAAAATTCAGGCACGGTGTCCAACCGATGGCTGGTGAGGGAAAAGCTGGCGGCGGATGATTTTCTGGCCCGTGAGCTGGAGATCGCGGTCGGCGATCGGGTGGCGAAAATCAAACGCGTCCGTCTGGTCGATGCCCTCCCGGTGTCTCTCGAAACCATGTTTATCCCCGAGCGTTTCTTACCCCGCCCGGATCTACTTGAAGGTTCGCTGTACGCGCACTGGGCGGAAAATGATATTTATCCCGATCTTCAGGATTACTCACTGACGGTGCATATTCCTTCGGCGGAAGAGCTGAATTTGCTCGACCTGCCGCAAGGCGTGCCATTGATGAAAATTACGCTGAAAAGCCGCAATGCTCAGGGAGAGGTGCTTGAGTACGGAACCGCATTCTGCCTGAGCAATTACTTTAATTTTGATTTCAGAGTGAAGCTGCAATAAGCGCTTTGGCATGGCCGGTGTATAAAACCCGCCATCGCTTTATGCGAGAGCGGATCGTAGCCGACTACTGCTCGTTAAGCCGCAGCGGCCAGTGAACGTAGCTCTGCCACTGGCACTCCTGTTCGACCATTTCCCGGCCCAGCGGATGATTCTCCAGCCAGCCCTGCGGCAGCGTTAACGTCAAATTTTCATCTTCGGCAGCCAGCGTAAGCATCGGCAGCAGATCGTCGCGTCGGCGGCTGGCAAACAGAATCGCCAGACGCAGCAGACGGCACATATGCTCCGCGACTCTCGGAGGCACCGCGTTTTGTTGATGAATGGATGAAAGGTCGACGGCGTTGGTTTGGTTTAACAGCAGCGTCGCCAGCAGCTTCTTTTGTGCGGGGGTAAAGCCGGGCAGGTCAAGATTGCGCACCAGCCAGGCGGCGTGCAGGGGGGCCTGCTTGTACTCCACGCTCAGACCAATTTCATGCAGCTGGCAGGCACTTTGCAGCAAATCGAAGCATAGCGGCTCAATTTCCCAGCTGTTTTCCACCTGATGAACGAAATGGGCGGCCAGTTGGGCAACGCGCTGTGCCTGTTCAGTATCAACCAGAAACCGGCGCTGAATATTGCGTAAGGTACGACTGCGAATATCCTGATCGATCGACAGGTGCAGCATGCCGTAGACCAGACCTTCACGCAGCGCGCCGCCGGCGAGCGTCATACACTGAATATTCAGCTCGCTGAAGATGGCCATAAGAATCGCCAGCCCGCTGGGAAAGACGAGCGCCCGTTCAAGCGTCAGGCCTTCGATCTCCAGCTCTTCCAGACGACCGCACTGAATGGCGCGCTGTTTGAGCTGCTGTAGCTTGGCTAAGGTGATGCGTTCATCCATCCCCTGCGCCATCATGATTTCCTGTAACGCCTGAACCGTACCGGACGCCCCGACGCACACTTTCCAGCCGTGATAGCGCAGCACATCGGCGACGGGACGCAAAACTTCACGCGCGGCGGTTTCGGCCTGGTCAAAGTTCTCTTTGGTCAGGCTGCGATCGGCAAAGTAGCGTTCCAGCCAGGTCACGCAGCCCATGGACAGGCTGAAAAGCGAGGTGGTTTGCGCACCGGTACCGGTAACCAGTTCGGTGCTGGCGCCGCCAATATCCACGACCAGACGCTGATCTGCGCCGCCTGTTGTATGCGCAACGCCCTGATAAATCAGGCGCGCTTCCTCTTCACCGCTGATAACCTGAACCGCGCAGCCGAGAATTTCCCGCGCTTTCTCCAGAAACTCACCGGCGTTAACCGCCAGGCGCAGCGTCGCTGTGGCGACCACGCGGATTTGCGTCGGGGGGATATCCTGCAAACGCTCGGCAAACAGGCGTAAACATTGCCAGCCGCGCTCCATGGCTTCCGCCGAGAGCGTATTGTCGCCGCTGAGTCCAGCGGCCAGACGGACTTTGCGTTTGATACGACTCAGGGTCTGGATGCTTCCGGCAACCTCGCGTACAACCAACATATGAAAACTATTGGAGCCAAGATCGATAGCGGCATAGAGCGAGGTGGAGCTCATACACTTCATCCTTCAAGTTGCCTCTGTGTTGGCTGCGTTCTCTTACCCGAATCACTTACCAGCGTCAGCTTGCCGCGATTCGCTTTCCTGCGGCCTTGATGCAACTTGAATGATTTTGTGTATGGCATAGTGCTTTAACCTGAACGACGACGATTACGTGGCGGACCGTTACGACGCGGGCCGTTGCCTGGGCGCGGGCGCGTAAGACGTAGAGGTCTGGGCAGTTCAGTCATCAGCGCGTCCGAATTATATTTGCTGACCGGAATTGAATGACCGATATAGGTTTCAATTGCCGGCAGATTCAGCGCGTACTCTTCACAGGCCAGGCTGATGGAGTGACCGCTGGCGCCAGCGCGGCCGGTACGGCCAATACGGTGAACGTAGTCTTCGCAATCGTCCGGCAGGTCGTAGTTAAAGACGTGCGTAACGGCCGGAATATGCAGACCGCGGGCGGCAACGTCGGTTGCGACCAGAATGTCGATATCGCCGCGGGTAAATTCATCGAGAATGCGCAGGCGTTTTTTCTGCGCAACGTCGCCGGTTAACAGACCAACGCGATGGCCGTCCGCCGCCAGGTGACCCCAGATATCTTCACAACGATGTTTGGTGTTGGCGAAAATAATCGCGCGATCCGGCCACTCTTCTTCCAGCAGCGTCTGCAGCAGGCGCATTTTTTCTTCGTTGGAAGGATAGAACAGCTCTTCTTTAATACGGTGGCCCGTTTTCTGCTCAGGCTCAACTTCGACGTACTCGGCGTTGTTCATTTGTTCGAACGCCAGTTCACGGACGCGATAAGAAAGGGTGGCAGAGAACAGCATGTTCAGGCGCTGATTCGCTGGCGGCATACGGCGGAACAGCCAACGGATATCTTTAATAAAGCCGAGATCGTACATACGATCGGCTTCGTCAAGTACGACAACCTGAATGGCGCCGAGGTTAATATGGTTCTGTTTGGCGTAGTCGATAAGGCGACCGGTGGTACCGATCAGAATATCCACGCCGCTTTCCAGCACTTTCAGCTGCTTATCGTAGCCGTCGCCGCCGTAAGCCAGGCCGAGTTTCAGACCGGTAGCCTGCGCCAGCGGTTCGGCGTCAGCGTGGATCTGAACCGCCAGTTCACGCGTCGGCGCCATGATCAGCGCGCGCGGCTGGTTGACCTGGCGGTCAGCGATCGCCGGGTGAGTGAGAAGATAATGAAACGTTGACGTCAGAAACGCCATCGTTTTACCGGTACCGGTTTGCGCCTGCCCGGCGACATCGCGACCTTCCAGCGTAAGCGGGAGGGCGAGTGCCTGAATGGGTGTACAATTATGAAACCCTTTCTTTTCAAGGGCTTCAATCACTGCCGGGTGCAGGGCGAAGTCGGAAAACTTCTGTTCTGTTAAATGTGTTTTGCTCATAGTGTGGTAGAATATCAGCTAACTATTGCATTAAGAAAGCGTATCCGGTG
Organism: Klebsiella sp. GN_Kp190; assembly: GCF_040061795.1. Taxonomy (NCBI): domain Bacteria; kingdom Pseudomonadati; phylum Pseudomonadota; class Gammaproteobacteria; order Enterobacterales; family Enterobacteriaceae; genus Klebsiella; species Klebsiella sp. GN_Kp190. The sequence goes on along the minus strand of NZ_JBEAFN010000072.1, from coordinate 71,599 downwards.
AAATAACGTCAACCTTTCGTTGGCTATGTATGAAATTATTCAAGGTGCGTCTGCGGCAACTGAACGAATCTTCGAAAGCTTAGACTACTAAGCGAGGCGAGGGTGACAAATCTGCGATAAGCCGGTTTGAACGCTGGTTGCTTTATCTTTTGCGGGGCAAAGTTCATGATGGGCATTGTGATGCAGAGAGATAAAAGAGGCATTCTGAAGAACAGCGTGCATAACGTAGCATCGACACGTCGTTGATGGCCGCGACACCAACACACCAGGCTTATTCCTGTGGAGTTAAATATGAGCGATAAAATTATTCACCTGACTGACGACAGTTTTGACACGGACGTACTCAAGGCTGACGGGCTAACCCTCGTCGATTTCTGGGCAGAGTGGTGTGGTCCGTGCAAAATGATCGCCCCGATTCTGGATGAGATCGCTGAAGAGTATCAGGGCAAACTGACCATTGCGAAACTGAACATCGATCAGAACCCGGGTACTGCGCCGAAATACGGCATTCGCGGCATCCCGACCCTGCTGCTGTTCAAAAATGGCGAAGTGGCGGCGACCAAAGTTGGCGCGCTGTCCAAAGGCCAGCTGAAAGAGTTCCTCGACGCCAACCTGGCGTAAGCGGCTTGTTCTCCCGGCGTCCAGCGTCCAATTTTTTGCGGATCTCTGGACGCCCGGCGAGAGTCGTGCTAAGTTAATCTCAGACTTCGTTTTAAACATACCTTTGTTTGAATCTTGTTTTACCCAAAGCGTCCCGCAAAAATGCGCGTGAGGCTTATAATCCGGGCTTATCACTCATTCCGTTTAGTCGTTTCAGTTCTGCGTTCTTTCCTGTGACCAGGCAACGTACAGACACGAGATGAAGGCCGTTAACAGGCATGGATGTTCCTGCCATACCATTCACAACATTAAGTTCGAGAATTACCCCGAGTTTAAGAACCCACACCATTATGAATCTTACCGAATTAAAGAATACGCCGGTTTCTGAGCTGATTACTCTCGGCGAAAATATGGGGCTGGAAAACCTGGCCCGTATGCGTAAGCAGGATATTATTTTTGCCATCCTCAAGCAGCATTCGAAGAGTGGCGAGGATATCTTTGGCGATGGCGTACTGGAGATACTGCAGGATGGATTTGGTTTCCTCCGTTCAGCAGACAGCTCCTACCTCGCCGGTCCCGACGACATCTACGTATCCCCCAGCCAAATCCGCCGCTTCAACCTCCGCACTGGTGACACCATTTCCGGTAAGATTCGTCCTCCTAAAGAGGGTGAGCGTTACTTTGCGTTGTTGAAAGTTAACGAAGTTAACTACGATAAGCCGGAAAACGCGCGTAACAAGATTCTGTTCGAGAACTTAACCCCTCTGCACGCAAATTCACGTCTGCGTATGGAGCGTGGTAACGGCTCAACGGAAGACTTAACCGCTCGCGTCCTGGATCTGGCATCGCCGATCGGCCGCGGCCAGCGTGGTCTGATTGTTGCGCCGCCGAAGGCCGGTAAAACCATGCTGCTGCAGAACATCGCGCAGAGCATTGCGTACAACCATCCTGATTGCGTTCTGATGGTACTGCTGATCGACGAACGTCCGGAAGAAGTGACCGAGATGCAGCGTCTGGTTAAAGGTGAAGTTGTCGCTTCTACCTTTGACGAGCCGGCATCTCGCCACGTTCAGGTTGCCGAGATGGTTATCGAGAAAGCGAAGCGTCTGGTTGAGCATAAGAAAGACGTTATCATCCTGCTCGACTCCATTACCCGTCTGGCGCGTGCCTACAACACCGTCGTCCCGGCTTCCGGTAAAGTGTTGACCGGTGGTGTGGACGCTAACGCCCTGCATCGTCCGAAGCGTTTCTTCGGTGCCGCGCGTAACGTGGAAGAGGGCGGCAGCCTGACGATTATCGCTACGGCGCTGATCGATACCGGTTCTAAAATGGACGAAGTTATCTACGAAGAGTTTAAAGGCACCGGTAACATGGAGCTTCACCTCTCTCGTAAGATCGCAGAAAAACGCGTCTTCCCGGCTATCGACTACAACCGTTCCGGTACCCGTAAAGAAGAGCTGCTCACCACTCAGGAAGAGCTGCAGAAGATGTGGATCCTGCGTAAAATCATTCACCCGATGGGTGAGATCGACGCGATGGAATTCCTCATCAATAAACTGGCGATGACCAAAACTAACGATGACTTCTTCGACATGATGAAGCGCTCGTAAGCTAAAAACGCCAGAGAACGCCACGCTATTGCGTGGCGTTTTGTTTTCCGGGTTTGTATGATCCAGGAAGGGAAAACAAAATGGGTCTTAACGTATGATATGCGCAGGATGATGGCAGGCAGAGACGGCTTTAACAGTCTAAAATTTCTACAATAAATTTGTAATGTTCTGCTTTGCCCCTTCTGGAGTTGAGGCATCATCGTTATACTTCCCGGATTAACTATGCTGAGAGCACATGCGTTGTGAATTTACTCACTGCTATTACTGAATTAATCAGTATTTTCTTATTCACCACCCTGTTTATATTTATCGCTCGCAAGGCGGCAAAAAGAGTTGGGCTGGTGGATAAACCTAACTATCGCAAACGGCATCAGGGTTTGATTCCGTTAGTCGGTGGTATTTCAGTTTTCGCAGGTATTTGTTTTACGTTTGCTATCGCCGATTATTACATTCCCCACGCTCGGTTATACCTGGGATGTGCCGGGGTGCTCGTGCTGGTCGGTGCGCTGGACGACCGCTTTGATATCAGCGTAAAAATTCGCGCGGTTATTCAAGCCGCTATCGCCGTCATTATGATGATGGTGGGTAATCTTCATCTTAGTAGCCTCGGTTTTATATTCGGCTCATGGGAGCTGGTGCTCGGCCCTTTTGGCTTCTTCCTCACGCTGTTCGCCGTCTGGGCGGCGATCAACGCCTTCAATATGGTTGATGGTATCGATGGGCTGCTTGGCGGTCTGTCGTCAGTCTCTTTCGCGGCAACGGGCATTATCCTGTGGTTTGATGGCCAGTACAGCCTGGCGATGTGGTGTTTTGCCATGATCGCCGCCATTTTGCCCTATATTTTACTTAACCTCGGTGCGCTTGGTCGTCGCTATAAGGTCTTTATGGGTGATGCCGGCAGCACCATGATTGGCTTCACTATCATCTGGATCCTGCTGGAGACCACGCAGGGAAAAACGCATCCTATCAGCCCGGTCACGGCGCTGTGGATTATCGCTATTCCGTTGATGGATATGGTGGCGATTATGTACCGTCGCCTGCGCAAAGGGATGAGCCCATTCTCCCCGGACCGTCAGCATATTCATCATTTAATCATGCGCGCCGGGTTTACTTCCCGTCAGGCGTTTGTGCTGATCACCCTGGCCGCCGCGCTGCTGGCCCTGGTTGGCGTGGTGGCGGAATACACCCGCATTGTTCCTGAATGGGTGATGTTAATACTCTTTTTGTTAGCCTTCTTTCTTTATGGCTACTGCATTAAACGCGCCTGGAAAGTGGCGCGCATGGTTAAGCGCATTAGACGCAGAATACGGCGACACAGCGGCAATAATCCAAATTAACCAAGTCAATCTGGGGACGTGATGACTCAACCATTACCGGGAGCACAAACAGTGAACGTTGAGAACGAGCTGGATATTCGCGGGCTGTTTCGCGCCTTATGGGCCGGAAAAAGCTGGATAGCAGGTATCGCAGTGCTCTTTGCACTGATTGTTCTGGTTTATACCTTTTTTGCTCGTCAGGAGTGGAGCGCGACGGCGATTACCGACCGACCGACGGTGAACATGCTGGGGGGATACTATTCACAACAGCAGTTCTTACGCAATCTCGATATCAAGGCCAATCTCGTCTCTGTCGATCAGCCTTCGGTCATGGACGAAGCATATAAAGAGTTCATCATGCAGCAGGCGTCGTGGGATACCCGCCGCGACTTCTGGTTGCAAACGGACTACTACAAGCAGCGCCAGTCGGGTAACGCTCGCGCCGATGCCGCGCTGTTGGATGACCTGATTAACGATATCCAGTTCATGCCCGGCGATGCGCTAAAAAGCATCAACGATAGCGTGAAGCTGACGGCAGAAACCGCGCCTGATGCCAACAATCTGCTGCGCCAGTATGTGGCTTTCGCCAGCCAGCGTGCGGCAGGGCATCTGAATGATGAGCTCAAAGGCGCCTGGGCCGCGCGTACCGTACAGATGAAAGCGCAGGTGAAGCGCCAGGAAGAGGTGGCGCGAGAGATTTTCAATCGCCGCATGCACAGCGTGGAACAGGCGCTGAAAGTCGCGCAGCAGCACAACATCTCCCGCAGCGAAACCGATATTCCACCAGACCAGCTGCCGGATTCCGAGCTGTTTTTACTGGGGCGTCCAATGCTGCAGGCCCGGCTGGAAAATCTGCAGGCGGTGGGGCCGCAGTACGATCTTGATTATGACCAAAGCCGCGCCATGTTAACGACGTTGAACGTGGGGCCGACCCTGGACCCGCGTTTTCAGACTTACAGGTATTTGCGAACGCCTGAAGAACCGGTAAAACGCGATAGCCCGCGCCGCGTGTTTCTGATGGTGATGTGGGGGATTGTGGGCGCGCTCATCGGCGCAGGCGTTGCGTTATCGCGTCGCCGTGTCCAGTGAATGCGGCCTGTGGTGAAGGACATTCAGCCTTTATCACCTAATCGAAGAGAATCGATGTGAAAGTACTAACGGTATTTGGCACGAGACCAGAAGCTATCAAGATGGCGCCTCTGGTTCATGCGCTGGCAAAGGATCCTCATTTTGAGGCGAAAGTTTGCGTGACCGCGCAGCATCGGGAGATGCTCGATCAGGTGTTGAAACTTTTTTCTATTGTTCCGGAATACGACCTTAACATTATGCAGCCGGGTCAGGGATTGACGGAGATTACCTGTCGCATCCTTGAAGGTTTAAAGCCGGTGCTCGAGTCGTTTAAACCAGACGTGGTGCTGGTGCATGGCGATACCACCACGACGATGGCGGCAAGTCTGGCCGCTTTCTATCAGCGGATCCCGGTAGGACACGTGGAAGCCGGGCTGCGCACGGGCGATCTGAGCTCGCCGTGGCCGGAAGAGGGGAACCGTACGTTGACCGGGCATCTGGCGACGTACCACTTTGCGCCGACGGAAACCTCAAGGCAGAACCTGCTGCGGGAAAACATCGCCGACAATCGGATCACGGTAACCGGTAATACGGTTATTGACGCGCTATTCTGGGTGCGCGACCGGGTGTTGAGCGATGAAGCCCTGCACAACGAGCTGACTCAGCGTTATCCCTTCCTCGCCAACGGCAAGAAGATGATTCTGGTCACCGGACACCGTCGGGAAAGCTTTGGCCGCGGTTTCGAGCAAATCTGCCATGCGCTGGCGGAGATCGCCGCGAACAATCCGGACGTACAGATCGTCTATCCGGTGCATTTGAATCCGAACGTCAGCGAACCGGTGAAGCGCATTCTCGGCCACGTTGAGAACGTCATACTTATTGAGCCGCAGGATTATTTGCCGTTTGTCTGGCTGATGAACCGCGCGTGGTTGATCCTGACCGATTCCGGCGGTATCCAGGAAGAGGCGCCCTCGCTCGGGAAACCGGTGCTGGTGATGCGTGAAATGACCGAGCGCCCGGAGGCGGTCAGCGCGGGCACCGTGTGCCTGGTGGGTACCGATAGCCAGCGCATCGTCAATGAGGTCACGCGCCTGCTGCAAGATGAGTCCGCGTATCAGGCCATGAGCCGGGCGCATAACCCGTATGGCGATGGACATGCGTGTCATCGTATTTTGTCTGCACTTAAAAATAATCAGGTAACGCTATGAATTTTTCTACCATTTCAGTGATTGGCCTTGGATATATTGGCCTGCCAACCGCTGCCGCGTTCGCCTCCCGGCAAAAGCGGGTGGTCGGCGTTGATATCAATCAACACGCCGTGGAGACCATTAACCGTGGTGAAATTCATATCGTGGAGCCGGATCTGGCGAGCGTCGTCAAAACAGCGGTCGAGCAGGGCTACCTGAGCGCCACTACCGCGCCGGTAGAAGCCGACGCTTACCTGATTGCGGTGCCGACGCCGTTTAAAGACCTGCATGAACCGGATATGGTTTTCGTCGAGTCGGCGGCGAAATCTATCGCACCGACGCTGAAGAAAGGGTCGTTGGTTATCCTTGAGTCCACCTCGCCGGTGGGTTCAACCGAGCAGATGGCGGGCTGGCTGGCGGAAATGCGCCCCGATCTGAGCTTCCCGCAGCAGGTTGGCGAAGCGGCGGACGTCAATATCGCCTACTGTCCGGAGCGCGTGTTGCCGGGACAGGTGATGGTTGAGCTGATTAAAAACGATCGCGTGATTGGCGGCATGTCGCCGGTTTGCTCAGCCCGCGCCAGCGAGCTGTATAAAATTTTCCTCGAAGGCGAATGCGTGGTGACCAACTCGCGCACCGCCGAAATGTGCAAGCTGACTGAAAACAGCTTCCGCGACGTTAATATCGCTTTTGCCAATGAACTTTCGCTAATTTGCGCCGATCAGGGGATCAACGTCTGGGAACTGATTCGCCTGGCGAATCGTCATCCGCGCGTCAATATCCTCCAGCCGGGGCCGGGCGTTGGCGGCCACTGCATCGCGGTCGACCCGTGGTTTATCGTGGCGCAAAACCCGCAGCAGGCGCGGCTTATCCGGACCGCGCGTGAAGTCAACGACCACAAACCAGAATGGGTGATTGATCAGGTCAAAGCGCGGGTCGCCGACTGCCTCGCCGCCAGCAACAAACGCGCCAGCGAGCTAAAAATCGCCTGTTTTGGCCTCGCGTTTAAGCCGAATATTGATGACCTGCGCGAAAGCCCGGCCATGGCCATTGCCGCGCAGATCGCCCGCTGGCACGGCGGCGAAACCCTGGTCGTTGAGCCAAATATTCATCAGCTGCCGAAAAAGCTCGACGGACTGTGCGCTCTGGCGTCGCTGGACGAGGCGCTGGCGAGCGCCGATGTGCTGGTGATGCTGGTCGATCATAAAGAATTTAAAGCGGTTGGCGGGGAGAGCGTTAGCCAGCAGTTTATCGTCGATACCAAAGGGGTGTGGCGGTGAGAGAGCGTCTGGTAAAAGATGAAAGTGTTCGCAGCTTCGCGCGCTTTCATCGTGACCAAAACTTAACAGATCTATTTTATGTTCGCCCGCGCCAGTATTGAGCCCCTTGAGTGGGAAAACCGCTTCTTCGGCGTCAATAGCGCCATTCTCCGCTTTGGCGACGATGCGCCGCCGCTGACGGTGCAAGCGCTGGCGGGATGGTCGCGGGTGCAGGCGAAAGTCGCGGCGGATGATGCCGCGCGCCTGGATGCGCTGCAGGCATTAGGCTTCCGGCTGGTGGAGGGCGAGGTCGATCTTGCGCTTTCGCCCGCGGCTTCTGATGATATCGGCGCCGAGCCGGCGACTGAGGTGGATATCCCCCGGCTGCGCGAACTGGCGGCGCTGGCCTTTGCGCAGAGCCGTTTTCGTGCCCCCTGGTACGCAGCCGATGCCAGCGGTCGTTTCTACGCCCAGTGGATTGAAAATGCGGTGCGCGGAACCTTCGATCACCAGTGTCTGGTGCTTCGCGCCCCTGACGGCGATATCCGCGCGTTTGTCTCCCTGCGCCAGCTCAGCGAGCGCGAGGCGAGGATTGGCCTGCTGGCCGGACGCGGCGCCGGAGCGGAATTAATGCAGGCGGCGCAGCGCTGGGCCGCGCTGCGCGAGCTGACGACACTGCGGGTGGCGACCCAGATGGGCAACACCGCCGCGCTTAAACGTTACATTCTTAGCGGTGCCAATGTCGAAAGCACCGCGTACTGGTTATACAGGTGACATGATGATTCCATTTAACGCGCCGCCGGTGGTGGGTACCGAGCTTGATTATATGCAGTCCGCGATGGGGAGCGGCAAGCTGTGCGGCGATGGAGGTTTTACCCGCCGCTGCCAGCAGTGGATGGAGCAGCGTTTCGGCACCGCGAAAGCGCTGCTGACGCCATCCTGCACCGCTTCGCTGGAAATGGCCGCGCTGCTGCTGGATATTCAGCCGGGCGATGAAGTGATTATGCCGAGCTATACCTTCGTCTCCACCGCCAACGCCTTTGTGCTGCGCGGCGCGAAAATCGTCTTCGTTGATATTCGTCGCGATACCATGAATATCGATGAAACGCTGATTGAAGCGGCCATCACCGAGAAAACCCGCGCGATTGTACCGGTCCACTACGCCGGCGTGGCCTGCGAGATGGACACCATTATGGCTATCGCCAGCAAGCATAATCTGTTTGTGGTGGAGGATGCCGCTCAGGGCGTGATGTCGACCTATAAAGGCCGGGCGCTCGGCACTATCGGCCATATTGGCTGCTTCAGCTTCCATGAAACCAAAAACTACACCGCGGGCGGTGAAGGCGGCGCAACTCTGATTAACGATCGCACGCTGATAGAGCGCGCGGAGATCATTCGTGAAAAAGGCACCAACCGCAGCCAATTTTTCCGTGGCCTGGTGGATAAATATACCTGGCGCGATATCGGCTCCAGCTACCTGATGTCCGATTTACAGGCGGCCTATCTGTGGGCGCAGCTGGAAGCGGCGGAGCGGATTAACCAGCAGCGTCTGGCGCTGTGGCAGAACTACTACGACGCCCTGCTGCCGCTGGCGCGCGCCGGGCGTATCGATCTGCCCATCGTGCCTGCCGACTGCGGGCAAAATGCGCATATGTTCTATATCAAGCTGCGCGATATTGACGATCGCAGCAAGCTGATCGCCTGGCTGAAAGAGGCGGAAATTCTGGCGGTATTCCACTATATCCCGCTGCACAGCTGCCCGGCCGGGGAGAACTTCGGCGAGTTCCACGGGACGGATCGCTACACGACCCAGGAGAGCGAACGCCTGCTGCGCCTGCCGTTATTCTACAATTTGTCGAACGTTAACCAGCGCACGGTGATTAACTCGCTGCTGAGCTATTTCTCCTGATATGTCGCTGGCAAAAGCGTCTCTGTGGACCGCGGCGTCCACGCTGGTCAAAATCGGCGCCGGTCTGCTGGTGGTAAAACTGCTGGCCGTGTCGTTCGGCCCGGCTGGCGTGGGGCAGGCGGGTAACTTCCGCCAGCTGGTGACCGTGCTTGGCGTGCTGGCGGGGGCCGGGATATTCAACGGCGTCACGAAGCTGGTGGCCCAGCATCATGACGATCGCCGGCAGTTGAACAACGTAGTTGGCACCGCTTCAGCGATGGTACTCGGTTTCTCCACCCTGCTGGCGCTGATCTTCCTGCTGGCGGCCGCGCCAATAAGCCAGGGGCTATTCGGTCATCAACATTACCAGAATCTGGTACGGCTGGTGGCGCTGGTGCAGATGGGGATTGCCTGGGCGAATTTCCTGTTAGCGCTGATGAAAGGCTTTCGCGATGCGGCGGGTAATGCGCTGTCGCTTATCGCCGGGAGCCTGATTGGCGTGGCGGCGTACTATGCCTGCTACCGTTTTGGCGGTTATCAGGGCGCATTGCTGGGGCTGGCGCTGGTGCCGGCGCTGGTGGTGGTGCCGGCTGCTATCGTACTGTGGCGTCGCGGCAATATTCCGCTAAGCGCGCTGCGCCCGCGCTGGGACAACGGCCTGGCGGGGCAGCTGTCGAAATTTACCCTGATGGCGCTGATTACCTCGGTGACGCTGCCGGTCGCCTACGTGATGATGCGTAACCTGCTGGCGGCCCACTATGGCTGGGACGCGGTGGGGATCTGGCAAGGGGTGAGCAGCATCTCCGACGCCTATTTGCAGTTTATTACCGCGTCATTTAGCGTTTATCTTTTACCGACGCTGTCCCGTCTGACGGCGAAAGCGGATATCACCCGCGAGATTGGCAAATCGTTAAAATTTGTCCTCCCGGCGGTGGCGGCAGCGAGCTTAACGGTGTGGCTGCTGCGTGATTTCGCTATCTGGCTACTTTTTTCCGACCGCTTTACGGCGATGCGCGATCTGTTTGCCTGGCAGCTGGTGGGCGATGTGTTAAAGGTCGGGGCTTATGTTTATGGCTATCTGGTGATCGCCAAAGCCTCGCTGCGTTTTTATATTCTGACGGAAATCAGCCAGTTCACGCTGTTGACCGCATTCTCGCACTGGCTTATCCCGGCGCACGGCGCAATCGGCGCGGCGCAGGCGTATATGGCTACCTATATTGTTTATTTCGCCCTCTGCAGCGGCGTGTTTTTACTTTGGCGTAAACGGGCATGACAGCACTGATACATGTACTGGGATCGGATATCCCGCACCACAACCAGACCGTGCTGCGGTTCTTTAATGATGAGCTGGCCGTGGATGACGAACAGGCTCGCCTGTTTATGGTCGTCGGTGATGCGACAGAAATTTGCGCCGCTTATCCCGCACTCTCCATTCGCTGCTATCCGGGGAAAAAGTCGCTGGCAAAGGCGGTTATCGCGCTGGCAAAGGCGAACCGGCAGCAGCGCTTTTTCTTTCACGGCCAGTTTAATACCGGCCTGTGGCTGGCGTTGCTCAGCGGCGGGATCCGCCCGGCGCAGTTTAACTGGCATATCTGGGGAGCGGATCTGTACGAGAACTCCGCCAGCCTGAAGTTTCGCCTGTTTTATCCCCTGCGGCGCCTGGCGCAGGGCCGGGTAGGTCGTGTGTTTGCGACCCGGGGCGATCTGAGCTGGTTCGCCGCCCGCCATTCTGGCGTAGCGGGAGAGCTGCTCTACTTTCCGACCCGCATGGATCCGGCGCTGAATTCGCTCGCCGATAGCGCACCGCGCGGCGACACGCTGACTATCCTGGTGGGTAATTCCGGCGACCGTAGCAACGAGCATATTGCGGCGCTGCGTGCGATTCGCCAGCAGTTTGGCGATACGGTTAACGTTGTCGTGCCGATGGGTTATCCGGCAAATAATGGCGACTACATCAACGAAGTCCGCGCGGCCGGCGCGGCGCTGTTCAGCCCGCAGCATTTCCAGGTATTGAGCGACAAGCTGGCGTTTGATGACTACCTTGCCCTGCTGCGCCGCTGCGATCTTGGCTACTTCCTGTTTGCCCGCCAGCAGGGTATCGGCACGCTGTGCCTGCTGATTCAGGCGGGGATCCCCTGCGTACTGAACCGGGAGAATCCCTTCTGGCAGGATATGTCGGAGCAGCATATTCCGGTACTCTTTACCAGCGATACGCTGGACGTGAGCGTTGTGCGTGAAGCGCAGCGCCAGCTGGCTGGCGTGGATAAAAATCAAATCGCCTTCTTCCGGCCGAATTACCTGACGGGCTGGCGACGAGCGTTGCGAATTGCTGCGGGGGTGGACGCATGACATTAATGCAATTTAGCGGGCTGCTGCTGGTCTGGCTGCTGTCGACGCTATTTATCGCCACCGCCACGTACTTTGAATTTCGTCGCGTACGCTTCAACTTCAACGTCTTTTTCTCGCTGCTGTATCTGCTGACGTTTTTCTTTGGCTTCCCGCTGACCAGTATTCTGGTGTTCCGCTTTGACGTCGCGGTCGCCCCGCCGGAAATTCTGCTGCAAACCCTGCTGGTTTCCGTCTGCTTTTATGCGGTTTATTACGTGACTTATAAAACGCGGCTACGGTCGGCGACGCACGGTCATCCGCATCGTCCGCTGTTTACGATGAATCGCGTGGAGACCCACCTCACCTGGGGCATTTTGCTGGGGCTGGCGCTGCTTTGCGTCGGCATCTTCTTTGCGCATAACGGCTTCCTGTTATTCAAGCTCAACTCCTACAGCCAGATCTTCTCCAGCGAAGTCTCCGGCGTGGCGCTAAAGCGCTTCTTCTACTTTTTCATCCCGGCAATGCTGGTGGTCTATTTTCTGCGTCAGGATTATAAAGCGTGGATATTCTTCCTTGTCAGCACCGTCGCCTTTGGCCTGCTGACCTACGCCATCGTTGGTGGCACCCGGGCGAATATCATCATCGCGTTTGCCATCTTCCTGTTTATCGGCATCATTCGCGGCTGGATTAGCCTGTGGATGCTGGCGGCGGCGGGCGTGCTGGGCATCGTTGGTATGTTCTGGCTGGCCCTGAAGCGCTATGGCATGAACGTCAGCGGCGATGAGGCGTTTTATACTTTCCTCTATCTGACCCGCGACACCTTCTCGCCGTGGGAGAATCTGGCCCTGCTGCTGCAAAATTACGACAAGATTGAGTTCCAGGGGCTGGCGCCAATCATCCGGGATTTTTACGTCTTTATCCCCAGCTGGTTGTGGCACGGTCGTCCGACAATGGTGCTCAATACCGCGAACTATTTCACCTGGGAAGTATTGAATAATCATTCTGGTCTGGCGATTTCGCCGACCCTGATTGGCTCGCTGGTGGTGATGGGCGGCGTCTGGTTCGTCCCGCTGGGCGCGGTGGCGGTTGGGCTGATTATTAAATGGTTTGACTGGTTGTACGAGCTTGGCAACCGGGAAACGAACCGCTATAAAGCGGCGATTCTGCACAGTTTCTGTTTTGGCGCTATCTTCAACATGATCGTGCTGGCGCGTGAAGGGCTGGATTCATTTGGCTCTCGCGTGGTTTTTTTCCTCGTTATCTTTGGGATCTGCCTGCTGGCGGCAAAACTGCTGTACTGGTTCCTTGATAGCGTGGGGCTGATTCACCGGCGGGCCAAACCGCTGACGCAACCTCAAGTCTGATAAGGGTGTACATGACTGAGACCACATCCGCGCCGTTGTACCTGCTGAGAGGGCTACAACTCATTGGTTGGCGCGATATGCAACACGCTCTGGATTATCTGTACGCCGATGGTGAGATCCGCACGGGAACGCTGGTGGCGATTAATGCAGAGAAGATGCTGGCGGTAGAAGACAGCCCCGAAGTCCGGGCGCTGATTGAAGCGGCAGAATTCAAATACGCTGATGGCATCAGCGTAGTACGTTCATTACGTAAAAAATACCCTCAGGCTCAGGTGTCGCGCGTCGCCGGCGCCGATTTATGGGAAGCCCTGATGGCGCGCGCAGGCGCTCAGGGAACGCCGGTATTTCTGATCGGCGGCAAGCCCGAGGTGCTGGCGCAGACGGAGCAGCAGCTTCGCCAGCGCTGGAACGTGAATATCGTTGGAAGCCAGGATGGCTATTTTGCCGCTGACCAGCGTCAGGCGCTATTTGAGCGTATCCGCGATAGCGGGGCGAAGATCGTCACGGTGGCGATGGGCTCGCCGCGTCAGGAGATCCTGATGCGCGACTGTCGGGACGTTTATCCGCAGGCGCTGTATATGGGCGTGGGCGGCACCTACGATGTTTTTACCGGCCACGTTCAGCGGGCGCCGAAGTTCTGGCAGGACCTGGGTCTGGAGTGGTTCTATCGCCTGGTTTCGCAGCCGAGCCGCATAAAAAGGCAGGCGCGCCTGCTGCGCTATTTACGCTGGCATTACACCAATAAGCTGTGACATTCCACTGCAAGCGGGCGGGTTTACCTGGGTATTCTGTGTAATGTCTTCACTCGCCTGATACTTTATTTGCCATTTCCCTCAAATTCATTAACCATTCGCATGCTTAAAACGCGACGGTCAGTTTACCGTCGCGCAGGCAGGGCTATTCATTCAATAAAAATAACCGGCATAGACACATCCCTGTTGGGATGCGCTTAAACCCGGAGCAGGGCAAACACAAGAGGCTATATGACTGAGAAAAAAGCGGAACTTCAGCGGGGACTGGAGGCGCGGCACATTGAGCTAATCGCTCTTGGTGGGACAATTGGCGTCGGGTTATTTATGGGCGCGGCCAGTACGCTGAAGTGGGCCGGACCTTCAGTTCTGCTGGCGTATATTATCGCCGGGCTCTTTGTCTTCTTCATCATGCGTTCGATGGGCGAAATGCTGTTCCTCGAACCGGTAACCGGATCGTTCGCCGTTTACGCACACCGCTATATGAGCCCATTTTTCGGCTATCTCACCGCCTGGTCCTACTGGTTTATGTGGATGGCGGTCGGGATATCGGAGATTACGGCTATCGGGGTTTATGTGCAGTTCTGGTTCCCGGATATGGCGCAGTGGATACCGGCGCTGATTGCCGTCGGGCTGGTGGCGCTGGCGAACCTCGCGGCGGTACGGCTGTACGGCGAAATTGAATTCTGGTTTGCCATGATTAAGGTCACCACCATTATTGTGATGATCGTGGTGGGGCTGGGCGTTATTTTCTTTGGCTTTGGCAACGGCGGGCACGCCATTGGCTTTGGCAATCTGACCGAGCACGGTGGCTTCTTCGCCGGCGGCTGGAAGGGCTTCCTGACGGCGCTGTGCATCGTGGTCGCGTCTTATCAGGGCGTCGAGCTTATCGGGATTACCGCCGGTGAAGCGAAGAACCCGCAGGTTACGCTGCGTAGCGCGGTTGGCAAGGTACTGTGGCGAATCCTGATTTTCTATGTAGGGGCGATTTTTGTGATCGTCACTATTTTCCCGTGGGATCAAATTGGCTCCAACGGCAGTCCGTTCGTACTGACCTTTGCCAAAATCGGCATCACCGCGGCGGCGGGCATTATTAACTTTGTGGTGCTCACGGCGGCGCTTTCCGGCTGTAACAGCGGTATGTACAGCTGCGGCCGCATGCTCTACGCGCTGGCAAAAAACCGTCAGCTGCCCGCGGCCATCGCCAAAGTCTCGCGCAACGGCGTGCCGTCAGCGGGCGTGGCGCTGTCGATCCTGATTCTGCTGGTCGGCTCGTGCCTGAACTACATTATCCCTAATCCACAGCGAGTTTTCGTCTACGTTTACAGCGCCAGCGTGCTGCCGGGGATGGTGCCGTGGTTTGTGATTCTGATTAGCCAGCTGCGTTTTCGTCTCGTGCATAAAGAAGCGATGGCCAGCCATCCGTTTCGCTCGCTGCTGTTCCCGTGGGCGAACTATTTGACCATGGCGTTCCTGATTTGCGTGCTGATAGGGATGGGATTTAACGACGATACGCGTATGTCGCTCTTTGTCGGAATGATTTTCCTCGCCGCCGTGACGCTTATTTATAAGGTATTTGGCCTTGGCCGACGCGGAAATGTTGATAATGTGGCGCAATAAGCAACAAAACGCACAAAGCATGAGCAAACAATAATTTTCTTTAAAAAGGCACTAGACAGCGGGGTAGGAAGTCCGTATTATCCGACCCCGCAACGGCGCTAAGCGCCCGTAGCTCAGCTGGATAGAGCGCTGCCCTCCGGAGGCAGAGGTCTCAGGTTCGAATCCTGTCGGGCGCACCATTTACCCGGTGCTGGAGCTGCGGTGGTTTCAATACCGCGTAAAAGATTTGCAGTGGTGGCTATAGCTCAGTTGGTAGAGCCCTGGATTGTGATTCCAGTTGTCGTGGGTTCGAATCCCATTAGCCACCCCATTATTTAGAAAGTTGTGATATTGCGAAGGTGGCGGAATTGGTAGACGCGCTAGCTTCAGGTGTTAGTGTTCTTACGGACGTGGGGGTTCAAGTCCCCCCCCTCGCACCACGACTTTATAAAGAATTGAACTAAAAATTCAAAAAAGCAGTACATCGGCGAGTAGCGCAGCTTGGTAGCGCAACTGGTTTGGGACCAGTGGGTCGGAGGTTCGAATCCTCTCTCGCCGACCAATTTTGAACCCCGCTTCGGCGGGGTTTTTTGTTTTCCGCTTCTGCAAAAACGTTCCTATCTCCCTGATATCGCAAAAAATATCTCGCTAATCAGCATGCGATTTATTGTCCAGAATAGTCCCAATTCCTTGTGCGGATAGATGCATTTTCTACCGATCCTGTGCGATAATAAACGGGTAGATGCTCATTCCATCTCTTATGTTCGCCTTAGTGCCTCATAAACTCAGGAATGATGCAGAGCCGTTTTACGGTGCTTATCGTCCACTGACAGATGTCGCATTTTATATGCTAAATCATTCATGATGTGTCGAGACGGCCAGCACGGGAATCCCCCGGAGCTTACAAAGGTAAGTGACTGGGGTGAGCGTGTGCAGCCAACGAAGAGACAGCGTGAAGGATGAAGCATATAGCCTCATCAAACACCATGGACACTACGTTGAGTGAAGCACCCAATTTGTTGTCAAACAGACCTGTTTTAACGCCTGCCCTGGTTTCAGAGCAGGCGTTTTTTTCTTTTCAGGGATAGAGAAACGCTCAGGCGGGAAGAGAAGAGATTCTCGCCCCCGATGGAGGCGAGAAGGGCATTACTGCTGCGGGTTGTTTTGCAGGGTTAACAGCAGGCCGTCGCGACGCATCGTCGCCGCTTCTTCCGGCTGATGCAGGCGGTCAAGTGTATCGGCCAGCCACGCGTAGTCAAACGCATCTGGGCGCTGCTTGAGCGCTGCGCGGAACGCGATGCTGGCTTCCTGCCACTCGCCGTGACGCATGAGCGATTGTCCCAGCGTACTCCACAGCAGCGGACGGTCGCCGACCGTTTTGATCTGCTGGCGCAGCACCTTTTCCAGCTGTTCCGGATTATTCGTTTTCAGCCGCGGGATCGGCATCACCAGACGATCGTCGTAGTGCTTTTTCAGACCTTCGATAATAATCTGCTGCGCGGTATCATGGTCGTCGCTTTCGATAAGGCGATTAGCCATTGCCACCTGTAGCGCCACCTGGCTGCGGGTTTTTCGGTTCTGGCTTTTCCACCAGTCGCGCAGACCTTCGCTGCCGCCGTCGGCCAGCGTTTTATCCATCAGGCCAATCCACGCCAGCTGTTCCAGTTCGGCACGGTGCTCCTCATCGCTGACGTTGGCTTTCGCCATTGATGGAATGATATCCAGCAGCGAATTCCAGGCGCCGGTACGAATGTAGGCCTGCTCGGCGAGGCGCAGGACCTCCGGATGACGCGGCGTGATCTCCAGCAGCTTGTCGATGCCGTGGCGGGCGGCGTGGTTTTCATTACGCGCCAGCTGCAGGCGTACGCGGGTGATTTCGACAGGTATCAGGTCGTCGCCGGCGAGCTCTGTCGCGCGCTCCAGATGCTGGTTGGCGCGGGCTTCATCGCCACGCTGCTGGGCGGCTTCTGCCGCCAGCAGGTAGTTCACAACGGGCTGCTCAGCGTGATCGGCATTTTTCGCCATCAGCTTCTCAACCTGCTGATAATCGCCCTCCGCCAGCTTCAGCAGCGCCTGCTCGGTTTGCTTACGCGCGCGGCGACGCTTGCGGCCCACGAACCAGCCGCGGGTATGCGCGCCGGTGCGGAAAATGCGCCGCAGCAGCCACTCAATGGCAAACAGCACCACCATGGTGAGGATCATGATGATCGCTAACCCGGTGACGCTGGTTTCAATGTTGTAATTATCGGTCTGGATCAGGACGTAGCCCTGATGACCCGCGATCATCGGACCGACCACGATCCCGGCAAGCAGCAGCGCGAAGAGTAAGAGAATTTTCAACATGCGTTACTCTCCTTGTGGCGCAGGCGTTGGCGCGTGGGCAGCAGGTGCCGGCGCGGGAGCCGGGGCGCTGGCCTGGGTTTCAGCCGGCTGCGCCATCAGATTACGTACCCGCGTTTGCATCAGTTTCTCAAGCAGCGCCTGGCTCTGCAGGCTCTCCGGTACGTTCATGGTGATGCTTTGCTGGCTGAGCTTATCCACGTCCTCAAGGAAGGCTTTGGTGGTGGCATCTTCAGTGTCGTAGTAAGCACGAACCCACGTCGAGACGTTATCCAGAGCCTGTTTGTAGGTTTCTTCCTGATGACGCGGAACCGCCTGCGCCGCGACCAGCAGACGGGAGCGGATGTTTTCGCGCAGATAGACGTCCTGGTTTGGCGCCAGCAGCGGCACGGCGGTCTCATCGCGGCGGCGAACGGTAATAAAGCTGTCCATAAAGTTCTGCCAGCTTTTTTGCAGGTTTACCCGCCACTCGCTAATGGAGCTGGATAGCTCATCGCTATCGGAATCCATCGGGGTGTCATCGTCGTTGTTGTCCGCCAGGCGTAAATTATCAATCTGGTTGGCGAGCTGGTTCACTTTCAGAATGATGCCGTCGTAGTCGACCTGGCTCACGGCGGAAAGCGAAGCAATATCGTCGGTAATGGCGCGACGGGCGGAAATCAGGCTCGGATCGTTCATATCGGCGAGGCTGGCATCGGCGCTTTTCAGCAGCGCGGCGGCGGTCGTCACGTCCTGATCGCTCCACAGCTTACGTCCGGCCAGTTTTACGAGGAAATCAGCCTGCGCGAGCAGCCAGGTTTTTGCATCGCTGCCGGAAATGACCGCGACCTTCTCCTGCACTTCTTCCAGCTTCTTCGCCAGAGAATCCTGCTGACGCTGCGCTTCCGTCAGCTGATCGGCCTGCTGCTTGATGATGCCTTCAAGCTCGCTTTTTTGGCTCTCCTGCGCTTTTTGCAGCGCGGCGATCTGGCTGGATAGCCCGGCGCTGGCTTCGCTCTGGCGGGTTGCCTGAGTCTTCGTCAGACCATAAAGGCCTACGCCAGCGGCGAGGGCGATAGCGATAGCTATTGCGCTCAGGGCGAGGCTGGTTTTACTGCCGCCGTTTTTCTTTTCGACATTCTTCTCTGGCTGTGGCGTCGTTTCCACGGCCTCCCTGGTCTCTTCAACCACGGCGGATTGATTCTGTTGTTCCGTCATTATGGCTTCCAATGTTGAGAGTTATTGTAATGCGCGTAGCAGCGCATCGTTGTCGGCGCTATCGGCAACCTGGATATCCTGCCAGCCCAATTCCCTGGCCTGCTCGGCCAGACGTTCACTGACAACGAAAATGCGACAGCTCAGGAGCCAACGTTCGCGATACCACTGTGGTATTAGCGTCCAGAGCTGCTGCAGCATCTCGCCGCTGGTGATGACCAGCGTCGAAACCCCGCGAGACTGCCAGCGCATTGCTTCTTCTGCGCCATCGTAGTGCCTTGCACTACGTTGATAACATTCACAAAAAGTGACATCAGCACCGCGTTCGCGAAGCGTGTCACCGAGTAATTCCCGCCCGCCGTTGCCGCGCAGGATGAGCGCTTTTTTCCCCGCAATGTTTTGTAATTCAGGTAATTGTAGCAAGACTTCGCTGATTTCCCGATCTAACGGGTAGCGAACTTGTCGATTACTGACCTTATGCAGGGCCAGCGCGGTGGTGCGGCCAATGGCAAAATAGTCGGGCGCCGTGGGCCAGCGCAGCCCCTGCTGCTGGAGGCGAGCGTGGGCAAACTCGACGGCATGCTGAGATAGCGCGAAGAGCAAATCGCCTGCGGCGAGGCTTGCCAGCTGGCCGCCCAGCTCAGGGAGCTGACGGCCCGGGGTAAACTCAATGAGCGGAAAGCTCCAGGCCACGCGTCCCAGCGCGCGCAGGCGGCTGACTAACTCTTCGCCTTGCGGCAGCGGACGGGTAACCAGAATGCTCATTGAGGCGCTTCTCCTGCGTAGACGACGGCGAGAATGTCGCGAGCGCCGTTATCCAGAAGTTCTTCGGCAAGGGCGACGCCCAGCGTTTCGGCATCTTCCGGGCGACCGCGCCGCTCGCCGCGTACCGTGTGTGAGCCATCCGGCGCTCCAACCAGCGCGCGCAGCCATAGCTCACCGTCGATCAGTTCGGCATAGCTGCCGATAGGTACCTGACAGCCGCCTTCAAGCCGGGTGTTCATCGCCCGTTCAGCGCGGACGCGGATGGCCGTTTCCGTATGATTCAGCGGGGCCAGCAGCGTTTTGGTCCATTCGTCGTCAAGGCGACACTCAATGCCGACCGCGCCCTGGCCGACGGCGGGCAGAGATTGCTCCGGGGACAGCGGTTGACGAATACGCGCCTCAAGGTTCAGGCGCTTAAGCCCTGCGGCGGCCAGAATAATGGCGTCGTACTCGCCGCTATCAAGCTTGCCCAGACGCGTGCCAACGTTGCCGCGCAGGGAGCGGATCGTGAGATCCGGCCGCGCGGCGGCCAGCTGACACTGACGGCGTAAACTTGAGGTGCCAACGATGCTGCCGTGGGGGAGTTCATCAATGGAAGCGTAGTGATTCGAGACAAAGGCATCGCGCGGATCTTCGCGTTCACAGATGGTCACCAGCCCCAGCCCTTCGGGAAACTCCACCGGCACGTCCTTCATAGAATGGACGGCAATGTCGGCGCGACCTTCCAGCATGGCCAGCTCTAACTCTTTCACAAAGAGGCCCTTACCGCCCACTTTTGCAAGGGGCGTATCAAGGATCACGTCGCCGCGGGTGACCATAGGCACCAGCTCAACGGAAAGTCCCGGATGACAGGACTCCAGGCGCTCTTTCACATAATGTGCCTGCCATAGCGCAAGCGGGCTTTGCCGTGTGGCAATTCTCAAAACTTTGTCTAACATGCTTGTTACCGTCATAGTCGACCACTAACCATCCTAACATTGTTGTCTTAGGGATGTTAGTTTTGTGGGGTTAAGGGTCGCGGCCATTTTTTTAGCCTTTCATGCGTTTGCGGGTTGCCGCAAACGTAGTGAAGAATTTACACGTAGTAAAGGGTGCTACACTTGTATGTAGCTCATCTTTCTTTACGGTCAATCAGCAAGGTGTTAGATTGATCACGTTTTAAACCATTTGTCAGTCAGCAGTTCATCACAACCACACCGACGACGAATGGTGACGGTTTTTGTTGAAATACTGAAACTCTCCGTACTATTGTACGTCGGGTTTTTGAACATCAGGCGATATGTCTTGTACCTCTATATTGAGACACTGAAACAGAGACTGGATGCCATCAACCAATTGCGCGTGGATCGCGCCCTTGCTGCCATGGGACCCGCTTTCCAGCAGGTTTACAGTCTACTGCCGACATTACTACATTATCATCATCCGCTGATGCCGGGTTACCTTGACGGTAACGTTCCCCGTGGCATTTGCCTCTACACGCCTGATGAAACCCAACGTCACTATCTTGATGAACTCGAGCTCAACCGTGGAATGCTGGCCAAAGAGCCGCCGAAAGGCGAGCTGCCGATCACCGGCCTTTACTCTATGGGTAGTACTTCTTCCGTCGGCCAAAGCTGCTCTTCCGACCTGGATATCTGGGTTTGCCACCAATCCTGGCTGGATAGCGAAGAGCGCCAGCTGCTGCAGCGCAAATGTAGCCTGCTCGAGAGCTGGGCGGCGTCGCTGGGCGTTGAGGTCAGCTTCTTCCTGATCGACGAAAACCGCTTCCGCCATAACGAAAGCGGCAGCCTGGGCGGTGAAGACTGCGGCTCAACCCAACACATCCTGCTGCTGGATGAGTTTTACCGTACCGCGGTGCGCCTTGCCGGGAAACGTATTCTGTGGAATATGGTGCCGTGCGATGAAGAAGAGCATTACGACGATTACGTGATGAGCCTCTACGCGCAGGGCGTGCTGACGCCGAACGAATGGCTGGATCTCGGCGGCCTGAGCTCCCTCTCGGCAGAAGAGTACTTCGGCGCCAGCCTGTGGCAGCTGTATAAAAGTATCGACTCGCCCTATAAGGCCGTGCTGAAGACGCTGCTGCTGGAAGCGTACTCCTGGGAGTACCCCAACAACCGTCTGCTGGCGAAAGATATCAAGCAGCGCCTGCATGATGGTGAAATCGTATCGTTTGGCCTTGACCCTTACTGCATGATGCTGGAGCGCGTCACGCTCTATCTGCAGGCCATCGAAGATGAAACGCGCCTCGATCTGGTGCGTCGATGTTTCTATTTAAAAGTGTGCGAGAAGCTGAGCCGCGAGCGCGCCTGCGTCGGCTGGCGCCGTGAAGTCGTCAGCCACCTGGTGAAAGAGTGGGGCTGGGATGAAAAGCGTCTGATGATGCTCGATAACCGGGCCAACTGGAAGATTGACGAAGTCCGTAAAGCGCACAACGAACTGCTTGATGCGATGATGCAGAGCTATCGCAACCTGATTCGCTTTGCGCGCCGTAATAACCTGAGCGTTTCCGCCAGCCCGCAGGATATTGGCGTGCTGACGCGTAAGCTGTACGCCGCCTTTGAAGCGCTGCCGGGGAAAGTGACCCTGGTAAACCCGCAAATTTCGCCGGATCTGTCTGAGCCGAATCTGACTTTCATCCACGTGCCGCCGGGCCGTGCCAACCGTACCGGCTGGTATGTCTATAACCGCGCGCCGGACATGGAATCGATCATCAGCCATCAGCCGCTGGAATATAACCGTTATCTTAATAAGCTGGTGGCCTGGGCCTGGTTTAACGGCCTGCTGACGTCACGCACACGCCTGTTTATTAAGGGCAACGGGATTGTCGACCTGGCGAAACTGCAGGAGATGGTGGCCGATGTGGCGCATCACTTCCCGCTGCGCCTGCCGTCTCCGACGCCGAAAGCGCTGTATAGCCCCTGCGAAATTCGCCACCTGGCGATTATCGTCAACCTCGAATATGACCCGACGGCGGCCTTCCGCAATCAGGTGGTGCATTTCGACTTCCGCAAGCTGGATGTTTTCAGCTTCGGCGAAGAGCAAAAGTGCCTGATTGGCAGCATCGATCTGCTGTATCGCAACTCGTGGAACGAGGTGCGCACGCTGCACTTTAACGGCGAGCAGGCGATGATCGAAGCGCTGAAAACCATTCTTGGCAAGATGCACCAGGACGCCGCGCCGCCGGATAGCGTGGAAGTTTTCTGCTATAGCCAGCATCTGCGCGGCCTGATCCGCACTCGCGTGCAGCAGCTGGTGTCTGAATGCGTTGAGCTGCGTCTTTCCAGCACCCGCCAGGATACCGGCCGTTTTAAAGCGCTACGCGTTTCCGGGCAGACCTGGGGACTCTTCTTCGAGCGTCTTAACGTCTCGGTACAGAAGCTGGAAAACGCCATCGAATTCTACGGCGCGATTTCGCATAACAAACTGCACGGCCTGTCGGTGCAGGTGGAAACCAACCACGTCAGGCTGCCGCAGGTGGTGGATGGTTTTGCCAGCGAAGGGATTATTCAGTTCTTCTTTGAAGATGCGGATAACGATAACGGATTTAACATCTATATCCTTGATGAGAGCAACCGCGCCGAGGTGTATCACCACTGCGAAGGTAGCAAAGAAGAGCTGGTACGCGACGTCAGCCGCTTCTACTCTTCGTCGCATGACCGCTTTACCTACGGCTCCAGCTTTATCAACTTTAACCTGCCGCAGTTTTATCAAATCGTCGACGTCGACGGCCGCGAACAGGTGATCCCGTTCCGCAGCCAGGTGATTGCCGCGGCCACCCTTGCTGCAGGTGAGGATTCCGCGACATCATCGATGTTGCAGCACTACTCATGACCCGCCGCGTAGACCTGTCATTCGGCGCAGGTCAATTTCCCGGAGGCGCTTCGCTTGCCCGGGCTTTGGGGTGATATGGGTTTTGTCGCCCGGATACGGCGTTAGCCGCAATCCGGGGAACTCGAATCACGCGCGTTTAGCGAAAACTCACCGCTTCACTGGCCTGCGCGGTCGCCGCCTGTTCCAGCAGATCCCAGAAGGTTTCGCCGCTGCGGTCGCATACCCACTCGTCGCCTTTCAGGTCGAAATGGTAGCCGCCTTGTTTTGTCGCCAGCCACACCTGGTGCAGCGGCTCCTGGCGGTTGATAATAATTTTGCTGCCGTTTTCAAAGCTGATAGTCAGCACGCCGCCGTTGATTTCGCAGTCGATATCGCTGTCGCCATCCCAGTCGTCGAGACGCTCTTCGATGGTCATCCACAGGGTATCGGCCAGGCGATGGAATTCACTGTCGTTCATGGTTCTTTCCCGCTTTTTTGATCGTGGCGGCAGTATAGCGCAATCTACGATGACTTCGGCAGATGGCGAAGGCGGATCAGCAGTAGAGACGTCACGATCGCCATCGCCAGCAGCCCGTAACGCGCGCTCAGCATCCGGCTCTGTTGATAATGCTGAAGAAGGCCAGAGAGATCGCCGGGCGCCAGGTTTTGTGTCTGGATAAGCTGATGGAAAGTCCGATCGCTCGTCCAGGGGATAAACGTGAGATGGCCGATGACCTGTCGGGCGGCCAGGCCTATTGCCGGGTCGTGCTGTACCTGATATTTCATCAGGAAGGTCAACACCGTGAGCATGACGGTACTGATTAACGCCATTCCTAATGCCTGCCCGATATCGCGCGAGGCGGCCTGAACGCCGCCGGACTGTTCGGCGTGCCGATTCCCTGCGCCAGTGGTGACCAGTATCGGGGCATTGGCCGCGATGGTGCCCATCCCCGCGCCGATTAAACAAAGCCCTGACGCCATCAGTACAGGGGTAAACCCCGTTACGTGCAGCGCCGCGGCGGCGACCAGAGCGCCGGCGATTCCCGCCGTCAGCCCCATCTGGCACTGGCGGCGAGGGTTTCGCTGCTGAATAAACAGCGGCAGGCCCAGCGAACAGGCGGCGAGACATATCGCAAAAGGGAGTATCAGCAGCCCTGTTTCCATCGCCGATACGTTTTTAACAATCTGCGCAAAACTCACCACGGTAAAAATAGCCGAACTGTAGGCAAAAAATATCCAACCGGTGAGATAGAGCCCGTGGCGCACCAGGCGGGTTTTCAGGAAAACCGCGGGGAGCAGAGCGTGGCCGGTCGTGGCTTCAAAATAACGTTCCCAGCGCAGCATCATCATCAGCACCATCAGGCCGCAGAGAATAACGAAAGGGGCGGGGCTCAGGCCGAGAACGCTCACTGCCGGGTCGAAGGGCATAACCAGTCCCCAGACCGGGATGCGCAGAATACCGAAAATCGTCAGGAACAGCCCCAGGGTGCCTAACAGAAAGCCCGGGGTATCGAAGGCGATAGCGGCGCGTTTGTTTTCTGATGCCGGGATGATGACGGAGCAGAGCAGGATAAGCAGCGCCAGCAGGCCAAGCGAGGCAAACGCGATGCGCCAGCCGACGTGGTCCAGCAAATATCCGCATACAATTGGACCACAGGCGAACGAAATGCCGCTGGAGGCGCCCAGCGCGCCAAAGGCGGCAACCCGTCGTCGCTGCTGATACAGGGCAGAGATCAGGCCAAAAACGGCGGGGATCATCAGGCTACCGCCTATCCCGGCGGTCAGACGCGCGCCCCAGGTGAAGAGCGCGATCGATGGCGAAAAAAAGGCGCAGGCTTCGGCGAGGATAAAAATCAGACAGCCGATGCGAAACAGCATCCGCCAACCCCAGATACACCCCAGCATTCCGCCTGCCACCATAAACGTGCCCGCAATCAACGGATACATGGTATTCGCTGTACTGACCTGCCCAAGCGTGGCGTGCAGATCGTTCATTAGCGCCTGCGTGGCGATACTTAACGTCACGTTATCGGCGGAAGCCAGAAACTGTGCGCAGCATAAGACAACCAAAGGTAACCAGTTTGTCGGTGCAGGGTTGGTGGTCACAGCGTGTTCCTTTTTGATAGAAACGACAAAACGCGCCCTTCCTCGCGGGAGGGGCGCGTTATTGTTAGTTATCTTTCGATCTTAACTCAGATTTTCGACTTCTTCGCACGCGGCTCTTCTCCTGCTGCGTCATCAGAACCCCTGGCGCGGACGGGAAGATTGCGCGTCCCGAATAAAAACAGCAGCGTCATGACCGCGGTGGCGACCATACCCGCTCGCGTGGCTTTCAGGCGGGCGGTTTTATAGACCTGGTTGAGTTCCGTTACATCCTTCTGATTCACGCCCTGGTCCAGCATCAGCGTTGAGAAACCCGTATCGCTGAGATAAGGAATAACGGAAAGATTTGCCACCTTCTGCTGTGTATCCTGGCTTAGCGAAGCGTCGTGGCTGGCCATATCCTGTACCGTCATGGTGACCGCCGTTAGCATCACCATACCGCAAACCGCCACGCCGATTGCCTGGCCGACGTTACGCGAAGTCGCCTGCACGCCGCCGGACTG
Source organism: Klebsiella sp. GN_Kp190 (assembly GCF_040061795.1). Classification (NCBI taxonomy): domain Bacteria; kingdom Pseudomonadati; phylum Pseudomonadota; class Gammaproteobacteria; order Enterobacterales; family Enterobacteriaceae; genus Klebsiella; species Klebsiella sp. GN_Kp190. The sequence continues at coordinate 45,913 of NZ_JBEAFN010000072.1, read as the reverse complement.
CTGCGCATCGCGCGCCGGCAGGGCGCTGGTAACAATATAGCTGGAATAGGCGGAAACGATGCCCATACTGATGCCAATCAGACACATCCCTACCGGCACGATCATGCTGAAATCGGACGGGCCGAAGCCGAAGATGCACAACACGGAGCCCAGCGTGCCGATGAGCAGCGCGCTCTGGCACATCCGTTTCGGATTCGCGTTTTTCCAGACGATCGGCAGCCCCAGCGAAAAGACCACGACGCCCAGCGCAAACGGCAGAATGAGCAAGCCGGTTTCAATACCGTTCAGCCCGGCAACCACCTGTACAAAGCTCACGGTCACAAAAATACCGGAACCGTAGGCAAGGAAGATAAACGCCGTCAGATAGAGACCGTTACGCACCTGCGGCGTTGCGAGGAACGACAGCGGGATCAGCGCGCTGCCGGTGGTGGCTTCGCGATGGAGCTCCCACTTCAGCATAATTGCCAGCACGATCAGGCCAAACAGGACGAGGAACGGCGCCGGGCTAAGACCCATGACGGTGAACGGCGCGTTAAACGGCGTAAACAGACCCCAGCTTGAGACTTTCAGGAAGCCGAGGATCACACTGAACAGGCCGATAACCGTCAGGACGACGCCCGGCAGATCGAACACCACTTTGCGTTCAGGTTTTGCCGGCGTAGGGACGAGGAAAGAGCCGCTGAAGATCACGATGCACAGGCCGGCGATAGCGGCAAACGCCGCACGCCAGCCGAGGTGGTCAACCAGCAGGCCGCAAATCAGCGGGCCGGCGGCGAAGGAGACGCCGCTTGCCGCGCCGATAGCGCCAAAGGCGATCGCCTGCTGGCGGCCTTTATAGTTACTGGCGATAAGCCCCAGCACCGAAGGGATCATAAAGCTTCCGCCAATACCGGAAAGCAGACGGGCGCCGTAGGTGAAGACCAGCATGTTCGGTGAGAAATAAGCGGTCAGCTCGGCAAGAAATAGCAGCGCGCAGCCGATGCGGAAGGTTTTCTTCCAGCCGACGATAAGCCCGGCCATCCCGGCGGCGACCATCAGAGAGCCTGCGGCCAGCGAATACATCGCGTTGGCGATGCTGATGAGATCCATTGAGGCGTGCAGGTCTTTGACCAGCGCGCCGGTAGCGATGCTCAGCGTGGCATTATCGCCGGATGTCGAGAGCTGAGCGAGGCACAGCACCAGCAGCGGCAACCATTTCATCGCCGTATCGGCGGCCGCGTTGCGCGACATGCCGGGAGAGTTAATTACTGAATTTGTCGTCATGATCGTGTTCTGTGGTTAATTTCAGGCAATCTACACATCATCCTTCAAGCTGCCTCTGTGCTGGCTGCCTGCGTTCACCCCGGTCGCTTACTGTAATAAGTGACCGGGGATTCTCTCAGGTGCCGCCTTGATGCAATGTGAATGATTTTGTGCAATAGCTATCCGCCCGACGCCGCCGCCGGGTGGATAATGTTCGCAACAGGATTACTGGATTTGCTGTTTCTTACCGCCCAGCACGGTGCCCCATACCTTCACATCTTTAAGCTGAACCGGCTCGATGGCCTGCGGATCGTCTTCCAGCACGGTGAAGTCGGCATATTTACCGCATTCGATGCTGCCGATCAGATGATCCATTTTCATGGTCCATGCCGCGCCGAGGGTCATCGCGTGCAGCGCTTGATCGACGGAGATTTTTTCCGCTTCGCCCAGTACGCGCCCGGATGCCGTCAGGCGGTTCACCGCGCACCAGCCGGTGAACAGCGGGTTGATGGGGGTGATGCCGCAATCGCTGTGGAAGGCGAAAGGAATACCGTGGCGCACCGCGCTGCCGCAGGCGTCCATACGCATTGCGCGCTCCGGGCCCATGGTTTTGCTGTAGTGCTGATCGCCCCAGTAATAGACGTGGTTGCTGAAAAAGTTCACGCCCATGCCCATCTCTTTGATGCGTTTGAACTGATCTTCACGCAGCATCTGCGCGTGCTGCATCACCGCGCGGTGGTTCACTGCCGGAATACGATTCAGGGTTTTCTCGACGGCTTTAATGAACGCTTCCGAGGCCTCGTCGCCGTTACAGTGGCAGTGAACCTGGTAGCCGCGGGACATGATGTCGTAGACCTGCTGCTCCACCTCTTCCGGCGTGGCGTTCCACGCGCCGTTGTGGCCATCCAGATAATAGAAGGGCTCCAGCATCCGTCCTGACCCACCCTGGATAGAGCCGTCGAGGAAGATTTTCATCGGGCCGAAGTGCATTTTTTCGTGCCCGTGACGCATGACGTCCGGGGCGAAATCCAGCGCTTCCTGGAAGGGTTTTTTGACGAAAGGAGGACCGTAGGCCACCAGCAGACGAATCGGGAAGTCCTCTTCACGGGTCATGCGGATGTAGTTGGTCATCAGCTCGGGATTGCTGAAATCGGTCAGACCCATATCGGCTGCGCTGGTGCAGCCTGCGCGAAACGCTTCCTGGCCGAAATTGGCGATGGCGATTTCGGTGGTGAGTTCGTCCCAGAAACCATATTTATTCAGGATTGGCCCCATGGCGGCGAACTCCACCAGCTCGCCGTGCAGCGTACCGTCCTGATTTTTCACCACGCCTTCAATCTGGCAATCGTCAAATATTCCGCAGTCGTGCAGCGCGGCGGTATTGGCGCCCATCAGGTGGATGCTCATATGGATAACCGCGACCGGACGGGTGGTTGAGACGCGGTCCAGGTGTTCGCGCCCCAGCTTTTCGCTGCCGAAATAAATGGGATCAACGCCCCATGCGATCAGCGGCGCGTGCGGATCGGTCATCTCACGTTCCACCGCCTGCAGCGCGCTGACGACGTCGTCAAAAGAGCGGCAGCCTTTCCAGACTTTACCGGTATGGTCCGGGCGATCGTAGTAACCCACATAGGGGAATTGCCACATACCGCCGCCGGTGACGTGCGAGTGGGCTTCAATCAGGCCGGGCATTAACACTTTATCGGCAAAGGTCTCGTCCAGCAGGTATTCGCCAAAGCCGGTGAGTTCTTCAAGCGTGCCGGTGCCTAAAATACGGTCGCCGCGCACCGCGACATGGGTGGTCTCCGGGCGGTTCGGGCACATCGTAATGATTTTTTTGGCGGCAAAAATCGTGATTTCTGATGCTGACATAGTAGGCTCAATCATTCAGGGTTCAGAGAGCGATGAAAGGCGTCGCTTTCATCATGAGTATTAATGCGCCTATGCTAATTGTCATATTGGATGTATAACAGGACCAAAAACCCACGATATTAAGGTGCCAATTTGTCGGTTGCTCTGCCTTTTGATTTAACGGGTATAAAGCTGGATGCTGGCAGAAAGCGTAGCGAGCAGCTTTATCGCGCCCTGAGAGAGAAGATGGTGAATACGCCCGGTCTTCACGGGGCTAAACTACCCGCGACGCGTGAGCTGGCGCGGCTGCTGGGGGTTTCTCGCAATACGGTGGTCTCGGTCTACGAGCGTTTATATGCCGATGATTTGATTGAAACCCGACAGGGCGACGGCACCTATATACGTTATCGCGGGCAGGAGGTTGACGAAGGCCCCGACGTCCCTGAAATTCCTGCCTTACGCGTCGACTCGCGCCTGCCGCTGACGGCGCGGTTTAATCGCCATTTTGTGCACGATGGCCCGCCGAAGGCTTTTCGCATCGGCATGCCCGCGATTGACCATTTCCCGTTTGACACCTGGTCGCGCCTGCAAAACCGCTTCTGGCGGCGGCGACCTATTGCGCAAATGGGTTACGGCGTTCCGGCGGGCGATTTACAGCTGCGCGAGCTTATCGCCAGCTATCTGCATACCTCGCGCGGCCTGAAGTGCGATCCGGCTCAGGTGATTATTACCCTTGGCGCACAACAGGCGATTATGCTCTGTTCAGCGCTGCTGCTGCGCGCCGGGCAGGACGTCATTATGGAAAACCCCTGCCACTGGGCGGCGGCGGGCGTATTCTCCTGCCTTGGTTTGAATATTAAAGCGATTAACGTTGATGATGAGGGGCTTCAGACGGCGCAGTTGACGGATTATCCCGACGCCCGGATGGTCTACGTGAGCCCGTCATGTCAGTACCCGACGGGCGCGACGCTCTCGCTATCGCGGCGGATGACGCTGCTGGAGTGGGCCAGAAAGCATCAGGCGTGGATTATGGAGGATGATTACGACGGCGAGTATCGCTATAACGGCACGCCGCTGATGCCGCTCGCCGCGCTGGATAACCGCCATCGGGTGATTTATATCGGTTCGTTTTCCAAAGTGATGTATCCCGCGCTACGCCTGGGCTACATGGTGGTTCCGCAACAGCTGGTGGAACCGCTGAACCTGCTGCGTACGCTATCCACCCGCCAGCCGCCAATGAACGACCAGCAGGTGATGGCGAGCTTTATTTCGGAGGGGCATTTCCAGCCCCATATCCGGCGAATGCGCAGAATCAGTAAAAGTCGTCGCGATCTGCTGCTGGCCGAGTGGAATCAGCATCTGAGCCATATTGGCGTGATGCCGGAAGTGGCCTCGGGGCTACATGCGGCGATTACGCTGGATGATGCTGAAACAGAAACCCGTCTCGTTAGCCAGGCCCAGGCGGCAGGCGTGGAAATTACGCCGCTGAGCGCATTGTGGATCCCCGGTACGCCTGAAAGCCGCCATCATTACGGGGTGGTGCTGGGATTTGCCGGCGTGATGGAAGCGGATATTGTGCAGTCGATACAGGTGCTAAAAAAATGCTGGCAGTGACCCTGCTAAAATGAATACTCAGCGTATCTCTACCAACGCGTTTGCGCTGTAACCCTGGTGGAAAGCCGCTTTTCAGATGTCATAAAGCTGCCCTAAACGCTTGCTTTTACGTCTTCTCCTGCGATGATAGAAAACAGAAAGAATGAATTACGGGCTACTATCCATGAAAAACGTTTTCCCAGCGCTTGCCGTTTTATTTGCGGTCCTCAGCCTCACCGGCTGTGGTCTGAAAGGGCCGCTCTATTTCCCGCCAGCGGATAAAACGGCGCCTCCGCCGACTAAACCGGTTGATAGCGGTATCCAGAGCTCTACGCCGGATCGTAACGATCGCGGTGATAGCGGTGGTCCGACCCAGGTGAATTACTGACAGTTCCGCGCTGCTGGAGTAGATGATGCAGTTCTCTAAAATGCATGGCCTTGGCAATGACTTTATGGTTGTTGACGCGGTAACTCAGAATGTTTTTTTCTCACCGGAACTGATTCGTCGTCTGGCGGATCGGCATCTTGGCGTGGGCTTCGATCAGCTGCTGGTGGTTGAGCCGCCCTACGATCCGGAGCTCGACTTCCACTATCGCATCTTCAATGCCGACGGTAGCGAGGTGGCGCAATGCGGCAACGGCGCGCGCTGTTTCGCCCGCTTTGTGCGCCTGAAAGGCCTGACCAATAAACGTGACATCCGCGTCAGTACCTCGAACGGCCGTATGGTATTAAGCGTAACGGAAGACGATCTGGTGCGCGTGAATATGGGTGAGCCAAACTTCGAACCGTCGCAGGTGCCGTTCCGCGCCAACAAAGCGGAAAAGACCTATATCATGCGCGCCGCTGAACAGACAGTATTATGCGGCGTGGTGTCGATGGGCAACCCGCACTGCGTTATTCAGGTCGATGATGTGGAAACCGCGACGGTGGAAACGCTCGGCCCGGTGATGGAAAACCACGAGCGCTTCCCGGAGCGGGCGAACATCGGCTTTATGCAGGTGGTCAGCCGCTCCCATATTCGCCTGCGCGTGTATGAACGCGGCGCGGGTGAAACGCAGGCCTGCGGTAGCGGCGCCTGCGCGGCGGCGGCAGTCGGTATCCAGCAGGGGTTACTGGGCGAGGAGGTCCGCGTGGAATTACCCGGCGGGCGTCTTGATATCGCCTGGAAAGGTCCGGGCCAACCGCTGTATATGACTGGCCCGGCGGCACATGTCTATGACGGATTTATTCATTTATGAAACAAGTCGGGGAAGAACAGCAGGAACTCGCCAGCGAGCTGAACGATCGCGCAGTGGTGGACTATCTGTTGCAAAATCCTGAATTCTTTATTCGTAATGCGGCGCTGGTGGAGCATATGTCGGTGCCGCATCCGGTACGTGGTTCGGTCTCGCTGGTGGAATGGCATATGGCGCGGGCGCGGAACCATATCAACGTGCTGGAAGAGAATATGACGCTGCTGATGGCCCAGGCGACGGCTAACGAAAGCCTGTTTCAGCGCCTGTTTGATCTCCAGACGCGGCTGGCGGCGGCCGATAGCCTTGATGAAATGCTGAACCGCTTTCATCGCTGGGCGCGCGAGCTGGGCCTGGCGGGCGCCACGGTGCGCCTGTTTCCCGACAGCTGGCGGCTCGGCGCGCCCTCCAAATTCACTCATCTGGCGATAAGCCGTCAGGCGTTTGAGCCGATTCGCATTCAGCGTCTTGGGCAACAGCGCCATTATCTTGGCCCATTAAACGGCCCGGAACTGCTGGTGGTGCTGCCGGAAGCAAAAGCCGTGGGTTCGGTGGCGATGTCGCTGCTGGGAGGAGATGAAGCGCCCGGCGTGATGCTGTTCAGCAGTCGCGACCCTCAGCACTATCAGCAAGGTCAGGGAACGCAGCTTTTGCATGAAATTGCGTCGATGCTCCCGGGGTTGCTGGAGCGCTGGATCGAGCGCGCATGACCGACTCGCCGCTGTTTACGCCCGTAGAACGCTTTTTACGCTATCTCGGCGTGGAGCGTCAGCTGAGCCCGATAACGCTGTTGAACTACCGCCGCCAGCTTGAGACGCTTATCGCGCTGGCGGATAGCGCCGGGCTGAAAAGCTGGCAGCAGTGCGATGCTGCCCAGGTCCGTAGCCTGGCGGTGCGCAGCCGTCGCCAGGGGCAGGGGCCAGCCAGCCTGGCTTTACGTCTCTCCGCCTTACGCAGCTTCTTTGACTGGCTGGTGAGCCAGGGCGAACTGGCCGCGAATCCGGCGAAGGGGATTTCGGCGCCGAAAACACCGCGCCATTTACCGAAAAATATCGACGTCGACGACGTTAACCGACTGCTGGATATCGATCTTAACGATCCGCTGGCGGTACGCGACAGGGCGATGCTGGAAGTGATGTACGGCGCGGGACTGCGTCTCTCGGAGCTGGTGAATCTCGACATTAAGCACCTCGATCTGGAATCCGGCGAGGTGTGGGTGATGGGCAAAGGCAGCAAAGAGCGACGCCTGCCGATTGGCCGCAACGCGGTGGTGTGGATTGAGCACTGGCTCGACCTGCGCGGCCTGTTCGGCGCTGATGAAGACGCCCTGTTCTTGTCAAAGCTGGGTAAGCGAATTTCCGCGCGTAACGTGCAAAAGCGCTTTGCCGAATGGGGCATTAAGCAGGGCCTCAACAGCCACGTGCATCCGCATAAGCTGCGCCACTCTTTCGCGACCCATATGCTGGAGTCGAGCGGCGATCTGCGCGGGGTGCAGGAGCTGCTGGGTCATGCGAATCTGTCCACCACTCAAATTTATACCCATCTTGATTTTCAACACCTTGCGTCGGTGTACGATGCGGCGCATCCGCGCGCCAAACGGGGGAAATAATGCGTTTTTACCGACCTCTGGGCCAGATTTCAGCACTGACATTTGACCTGGACGATACCCTTTATGACAACCGTCCGGTGATTGACCGAACGCTGCATGAGTCGCTGAGCTTTGTGCGCAGCTACCACCCGTCGCTGAGTCAATTTGACGCCAGCGAACTCAACCGGCTGCGCCAGACGCTGCTGGCGTCAGAGCCGGAAATTTACCACGATGTCACCGAGTGGCGCCGCCGCGCGCTGGAGCTGGGGATGATCAACGCCGGGCTTTCTGCAGCGCTGGCGAAAACGGGGGCCGAGGAAGCGATGGCGAACTTCGCCCACTGGCGCAGCCTGATCGATGTCCCGCAGGAGACGCACGATACGCTGGCGCAGCTGGCGGAAAAGTGGCCGCTGGTGGCCATTACCAACGGGAATGCCCAGCCGGAGCTTTTTGGCCTGAGCGACTACTTCCGCTTCGTGCTGCGCGCCGGTCCGGACGGGCGCTCTAAGCCTTTTGCCGATATGTATCATCTCGCAGCCGAGCGGCTGGCGCTGCCGCTGGGGCAGATTCTGCACGTTGGGGACGATCTGACGACCGACGTGGCGGGCTCCATTCGCTGCGGCATGCAGGCCTGTTGGATCAAACCGCAGGGCGCAGACCTGATGCGCACCGCCGACAGCCGCCTGTTACCGCACATCGAAATTTCACGGTTGGCATCTCTGACCTCGCTGATATAATCGTCAGTAGTTCTGTATAAATTAACAGTAGCCCGGTGGACTGAACGTTGCCGGGCGTCTCATTTCCGGCGGTGCCAATGGACGTTTCTTATCTGCTCGACAGCCTTAATGACAAACAGCGTGAAGCCGTTGCGGCATCACGTACTAACATGCTGGTTCTGGCAGGCGCGGGCAGCGGTAAGACGCGCGTACTGGTACACCGCATCGCCTGGCTGCTGAGCGTTGAGCACTGTTCCCCTTACTCCATTATGGCGGTGACCTTTACCAACAAAGCGGCGGCGGAAATGCGCCATCGTATTGGCCAACTGATGGGTACCACCCAGGGCGGTATGTGGGTCGGTACTTTCCACGGGCTGGCGCACCGGCTGCTGCGCGCTCATCACCTTGACGCCAACCTGCCGCAGGACTTCCAGATCCTCGACAGCGAAGACCAGCTGCGCCTGCTCAAGCGTCTGATTAAGGCGATGAATCTCGATGAGAAGCAGTGGCCGCCGCGTCAGGCGATGTGGTACATCAACGGCCAGAAAGATGAAGGGCTGCGCCCACACCATATACAGAGCTACGGTAACCCGGTTGAGCAGACCTGGCAGAAGGTTTACCAGGCCTACCAGGAGGCCTGCGATCGGGCGGGGCTGGTGGATTTCGCCGAACTGCTGCTCCGCGCCCACGAGCTGTGGCTCAACAAGCCGCACATTCTTCAGCACTACCGCGAGCGCTTTACCAATATCCTGGTGGACGAATTTCAGGATACAAACAACATTCAGTACGCGTGGATCCGCCTGCTGGCGGGCGATACCGGCAAGGTGATGATCGTCGGCGATGACGATCAGTCCATTTACGGCTGGCGCGGCGCGCAGGTGGAGAACATCCAGCGCTTCCTCAACGATTTCCCCGGCGCGGAAACTATCCGCCTCGAGCAAAACTATCGCTCGACCAGCAATATCCTCAGCGCGGCCAACGCCCTGATTGAAAACAACAGCGGGCGCCTGGGGAAAAAGCTGTGGACCGACGGCGCCGACGGCGAGCCGATTTCGCTCTACTGCGCGTTTAACGATCTTGATGAGGCGCGCTTTGTCGTCAACCGCATCAAAACCTGGCAGGAAAACGGCGGGGCGCTGGAGCAGTGCGCGATTCTGTATCGCAGCAACGCCCAGTCGCGCGTGCTGGAAGAGGCGCTGCTGCAGGCCAGCATGCCGTATCGTATTTATGGCGGCATGCGCTTCTTCGAACGCCAGGAGATCAAAGATGCGCTCTCCTATCTGCGCCTGATCGCCAATCGTAATGACGACGCGGCCTTTGAGCGCGTGGTGAATACCCCGACGCGCGGTATCGGCGATCGCACGCTGGACGTGGTGCGCCAGACCTCGCGCGACCGTCAGCTGACGCTGTGGCAGGCCTGTCGCGAGCTGTTAAAAAATAAAGTGCTTGCCGGACGCGCCGCCAGCGCCCTGCAGCGTTTTATGGAGCTCATTGACGCCCTGGCGCAGGAAACCGCCGATATGCCGCTGCACGTGCAGACCGATCGGGTGATTAAAGACTCCGGCCTGCGCATGATGTACGAGCAGGAGAAAGGCGAGAAAGGCCAGACGCGCATTGAAAACTTAGAGGAGCTGGTGACGGCAACGCGCCAGTTCAGCTACAACGAAGAAGATGAAGATTTGATGCCGCTGCAGGCGTTCCTCTCGCATGCGGCGCTGGAAGCGGGAGAAGGGCAGGCGGATACCTGGCAGGATGCGGTACAGCTGATGACCCTGCACTCGGCGAAAGGGCTGGAGTTCCCGCAGGTCTTTATCGTCGGCGTGGAAGAGGGGATGTTCCCGAGCCAGATGGCGCTTGATGAGGGCGGCCGCCTGGAAGAAGAACGCCGTCTGGCCTACGTCGGCGTCACCCGTGCGATGCAGAAGCTCACGCTGACCTATGCGGAAACCCGTCGCCTGTATGGCAAAGAGGTTTATCACCGTCCGTCGCGTTTTATCGGCGAGCTGCCGGAGTCGTGCGTGGAAGAGGTGCGGCTGCGCGCCACGGTGAGCCGTCCGGTCAGCCATCAGCGGATGGGGACGCCGATGGCGGAAAACGACACCGGCTATAAGCTGGGCCAGCGCGTGCGCCATGCCAAGTTTGGCGAAGGCACGATCGTGAACCTCGAAGGCAGCGGCGAACACAGCCGCCTGCAGGTTGCGTTTCAGGGGCAGGGGATTAAATGGCTGGTCGCGGCGTATGCCCGGCTTGAAACAGTGTAACAGTAAGAAAAGTATCATTATTTTGTAATATTCTGCTACCTTTATACGTTAAGGAGCTTGATTTGCTCTTTAGCGTTCCGTTGCGTGTTGACGCCGTTTTTGCGCTGGCGTAACATGCGCGCACGATTACGCTAAGAGGACATTCGCCTTGGACACACCCAGTAGATGCTGGCTCAATTTCCTGCCCATCAGGAACAACTCCTAAGGCTATCCTCTTATGCTGATAGCCTTAGCGGTTGTCGGCGACCCGTTCTATTCCCGTCGCTCTGAGTCAGGCTTAATGGTCTGAAACCCAAATTGTTTCTGTGTGCCCACCGAACTGTCCGATAATTTTTTGCATTGGGAGTCCCGGTCATGCTGAGCGCATTTCAACTGGAAAACAATCGTTTAACGCGTCTGGAAGCCGACGAGATCAAGCACCTCGCCAGTTCGGTGTGGGTCGATCTGGTCGAGCCTGACGACGATGAACGAAGCCGCGTGCAAACGGAATTGGGCCAGAACCTGGCGACGCGCCCGGAGCTGGAAGACATCGAAGCGTCAGCGCGTTTCTTTGAGGATGAAGACGGCCTGCATATCCACTCATTTTTCTTTTTTGAAGATGCTGAGGATCACGCCGGTAACTCTACCGTCGCGTTTACTATCCGCGAAGGGCGTCTGTTCACCCTGCGCGAACGGGAGCTGCCCGCTTTCCGCCTGTATCGCATGCGCGCCCGCAGCCAGTCGATGGTGGACGGCAACGCTTACGAGCTGCTGCTGGACCTGTTCGAAACCAAAATCGAGCAGCTGGCGGATGAAATTGAAAACATCTATAGCGACCTGGAAAAGCTCAGCCGGGTGATCATGGAAGGTCGTCAGGGCGATGATTACGATGAGGCGCTCTCGACGCTGGCGGAGCAGGAAGATATCGGATGGAAAGTCCGCCTGTGTCTGATGGATACCCAGCGCGCGCTGAACTTCCTCGTGCGCAAAGCCCGCCTTCCGGCCGGTCAGCTGGAGCAGGCGCGGGAGATCCTGCGCGACATCGAATCCCTGCTGCCGCACAACGAGTCGCTGTTCCAGAAGGTTAACTTCCTGATGCAGGCGGCGATGGGTTTTATCAACATTGAGCAGAACCGCATCATCAAGATCTTCTCGGTGGTCTCCGTGGTGTTCCTGCCGCCGACGCTGGTGGCTTCCAGCTATGGGATGAACTTTGAGTTTATGCCCGAGCTGCACTGGAGCTTTGGCTATCCCGGCGCGATTGTCTTTATGATGCTCGCCGGCCTGGCGCCGTATCTGTACTTTAAGCGTAAAAACTGGCTGTAAAAAAGGAGCTTCGGCTCCTTTTTTGCGTACCAGCTTGGCTTTATGCCCTACGCGTACGGCGTATTGTGTAAACCGCATCCATCACGAAAATCGCCAGCGCCACCCAGATAAAGGCGAAGGTTACCATTTTATCCGCGCCCGGCACTTCGCCGTAGAAGGTTACCGCCAGCAGGAACATCAGCGTCGGGCCGATATACTGGAAAAATCCCAGCGTGGAGAGGCGCAGACGCGTCGCCGCGCCGGTAAAGCACAGCAGCGGGATGGTGGTGACCACGCCCGCCGCCATCAGCAGCAGGTTCAGCGACCACGGATTCTGCCCCATGTGGCTGGTCGGGCTATCGGCAATACCAAACAGATAAATCGCGGCGACCGGCAGCAGCCAGAGCGTCTCAAACAGCATCCCGGTTTGCGCATCCACGGCGATCTTTTTACGCAGCAGGCCGTAAAAAGCGAAGCTGAACGCCAGGCCCAGCGCGATAATCGGCAGCGAGCCGAAGGTCCAGAGCTGTACCAGCACGCCGCAGGCGGCCAGCAGCACCGCCAGCCACTGCATCCGGCGAAAGCGCTCCCCGAGGAAGATCATCCCCAGCAGAATATTCACCAGCGGATTGATAAAATAGCCCAGGCTGGCTTCCAGCATATGATGGTTATTCACCGCCCAGATAAACAGCAGCCAGTTGCCGCCCACCAGCACCGCAGAGAGCGCCAGCAGGAACACCTTTTTCGGCGTTTTCAGCAGCCTTTTGACCTGTGGCCACTGACGGCTGATGCTGATCAGCGCGACCATGAAGAAGAAGGACCAGATCACGCGGTGAGTCAGAATTTCATCGGCGGGAACATAGTAGATAAGCTTGAAGTACGCCGGCGCGATACCCCAGATAAAATAGGCGGCCAGGGCCAGAAGAATCCCCACCCGCGTTTGTTTAGCGTCCATCGGTACAAATCCATTGCCAAAGAGAGAGATGTTACTCGATTTAGGCCGATCAACCCACCATATACGTCGCCGTGGCGCTGGCGATATACACCTGCTCTTCGTTATGCAGCTCGACGCGGGCCACCGCCACTTTATTACCGGCGCGCAGCAGGCTGCTGGTGGCGGTAAAGCGTTCCCCGCGGCCCGGACGCAGGTAGTCGACGCGCAGATCGATAGTGCCCATCCGCGACAGGCGCTGGCGCAGCTCTTCTTCATTGATGGTGTCGTGGCGAGTCAGCGTGCTGCCGACGCATACCAGCCCCGCAGCGACGTCCAGCGCTGAGGCGATCACGCCGCCATGTAAAATGCTCTGCGCCCAGTTGCCCACCATCATCGGCTGATTGTTGAAACTCAGCTGGGCAAACTCCTTTTCATAGCGCTCCAGCTCCAGCCCTAAGGCACGATTAAACGGCATATGGTAGACGAAGATCTCTCCCACCAGCTTCAGGGCGGCGGCGGCGGTCAGTTCAGACATAACAACACTTCCATAAGTTAATGAAATGTTGATTTTATGCTTCTAAAATATTGATTTCTACTTTAAGAACGGATAACAGGTCAGATGCCGCATAAATAGGTAGAATGCTGCCTGGGTTAAACAGAAATAATAAATATCCATCCAGGAGAACAGCAATGCGTATCTCTTTGGCCTGCCTGCTGGCGCTTGTTGCGCTTCCGGCCGGCGTTCTGGCGCAGGACGCGCCGGTGAATAAACAGGTCCACGACGCTCCGGTCGTTCGCGGGAGCATTATCGCCAACCTGTTACAGGACCATGATAATCCGTTCCTGCTCTATCCCTACGAGAGCAACTATCTGCTCTATACGTGGACCAGCGATCTCAATAAAGAAGCGATTCGTAGCTACGACTGGGCCGAAAATGCGCGTAAAGATGAAGTGAAGTTCCAGCTCAGCCTGGCGTTTCCGCTGTGGCGAGGGATCCTCGGTGAGAATTCGCTGCTGGGCGCTTCTTATACGCAAAAATCCTGGTGGCAGCTCTCCAACAGCAAAGAGTCCGCGCCGTTTCGCGAAACCAACTATGAGCCGCAGCTGTTCCTCGGGTTTGCGACCGATTACTCGTTCGCCGGCTGGACGCTGCGCGACGTTGAGATGGGTTATAACCACGACTCTAACGGCCGTTCCGATCCCACCTCCCGCAGCTGGAACCGCCTCTATACCCGGCTGATGGCGCAAAACGGCAACTGGCTGGTTGAGGTGAAGCCCTGGTACGTGATTGGCAGCACCGACGATAATCCGGATATCACCAAATATATGGGGTATTACCGGCTGAAAGTGGGCTATCAGCTGGGCGACGCCATCCTCAGCGCCCAGGGGCAATATAACTGGAATACCGGCTACGGCGGCGCCGAGCTTGGGGTGAGCTATCCGATCACCAAACACGTGCGCGTCTATACTCAGGTCTATAGCGGTTATGGCGAGTCGCTCATCGATTATAACTTCAATCAGACCCGCGTCGGCGTCGGGCTGATGCTCAACGATCTGTTTTAATCGTTGCACTCTGGCTCTCAGGCGCTGAAAATAGCGCCTGTTTTCTTTTCAGGCATATGGGGTCAACGTGGCGCAGGCGGAAGTATTGAATCAGGAATCGCTGGCTAAGCAGGTTTTACAAGAGACCTTCGGCTACCAGCAGTTTCGCCCGGGCCAGGAAACCATTATCGATACGGCGTTGGCCGGGCGCGATTGCCTGGTGGTGATGCCAACCGGCGGCGGCAAGTCGCTGTGTTATCAGGTTCCGGCGCTGGTACTGGGCGGTCTCACCGTCGTGGTGTCGCCGCTTATTTCCTTGATGAAGGACCAGGTCGATCAGCTGCTGGCTAACGGCGTGGCGGCGGCGTGCCTGAACTCAACCCAGAGCCGGGAGCAGCAGCAGGAGGTGATGGCCGGCTGCCGCAGCGGGCAGATTCGCCTGCTGTATATCGCCCCGGAGCGCCTGATGCTGGATAACTTCCTTGAGCATCTTACGCACTGGAATCTGTCGATGGTGGCGGTGGACGAGGCGCACTGTATTTCCCAGTGGGGGCACGATTTCCGTCCGGAATACGCCGCGTTAGGGCAGCTGCGCCAGCGGATACCGCAAATCCCGTTTATGGCGCTGACCGCTACCGCCGATGACACGACGCGTCGCGACATTGTTCGCCTGCTGGATCTAAACGACCCGCTCATTCAGGTCAGCAGCTTCGACCGACCCAACATCCGCTATATGCTGATGGAGAAGTTTAAGCCGCTGGATCAGCTGATGCGCTACGTGCAGGATCAGCGCGGTAAGTCGGGCATTATCTACTGCAATAGCCGCTCAAAAGTGGAAGACACCGCCGCTCGCCTGCAAAGCCGCGGCATCAGCGCCGCGGCCTATCACGCCGGGCTGGAAAACCATATCCGCGCCGACGTGCAGGAGAAATTCCAGCGCGACGACCTGCAAATCGTGGTGGCGACGGTAGCCTTCGGTATGGGTATCAACAAACCGAACGTCCGTTTTGTGGTGCATTTCGATATCCCCCGCAATATTGAATCCTATTACCAGGAGACCGGGCGCGCCGGGCGCGATGGGCTGCCTGCCGAGGCGATGCTGTTTTACGATCCGGCGGATATGGCGTGGCTCCGACGCTGCCTTGAGGAGAAACCCGCCGGGCCGCTGCAGGACATTGAACGCCATAAGCTCAACGCGATGGGGGCCTTTGCCGAAGCGCAAACCTGCCGCCGTCTGGTGCTGCTCAACTACTTTGGCGAGGGGCGCCAGGAGCCCTGCGGCAACTGCGATATCTGCCTCGATCCGCCGAAACAGTACGACGGTTTAATGGACGCGCGTAAGGCGCTGTCGACGATTTACCGCGTCAATCAGCGCTTTGGTATGGGCTACGTGGTGGAAGTGCTGCGCGGCGCCAATAACCAGCGTATTCGCGATATGGGGCACGACAAGCTGCCGGTCTACGGCATTGGGCGCGAACAGAGCCACGAGCATTGGGTCAGCGTGATCCGTCAACTTATTCATTTAGGCCTGGTTACGCAGAATATAGCCCAGCACTCTGCGCTACAGCTTACCGAGGCCGCGCGTCCGGTCCTGCGCGGCGACGTGACGCTACAGCTTGCCGTGCCGCGTATTGTGGCGCTGAAGCCGAAAGCGATGCAGAAATCCTTTGGCGGTAATTACGATCGCAAGCTGTTCGCCAAGCTGCGCAAACTGCGTAAGGCGATTGCCGACGAAGAGAATATCCCGCCCTACGTGGTGTTTAACGATGCGACGCTAATTGAAATGGCTGAGCAAACGCCGCTGACGGCCGGGGAGATGCTCAGCGTCAACGGCGTTGGCACGCGTAAGCTCGAGCGTTTTGGTAAAGAGTTTATGGCCCTGATTCGCGCGCACGTGGATGGCGATGATGAGTAGTCAGCCAGACGAAAAAGTGTAAATATAGTTTTCGTCCTGACTATTTCCCTGCGAGTTAATTATGTTGACGCTTTTTTTCACCGTGGCGCTGGTGCATATCATTGCGCTGATGAGTCCTGGCCCGGACTTCTTCTTTGTTTCACAAACCGCCGTTAGCCGCTCCCGCAAAGAGGCGATGATGGGCGTGCTGGGGATCACCTGCGGAGTGATGGTATGGGCGGGCGTAGCGCTGCTCGGCCTGAACCTGATTATCGAGAAGATGGCCTGGCTGCATACCATTATTATGGTCGGCGGCGGTCTGTATCTGTGCTGGATGGGCTTCCAGATGCTGCGCGGCGCGCTGAAAAAAAGCGAAGCGGCAGCGGCGGTAGAGCCTCAGGTCGAACTGGCGCGCAGCGGCCGGAGCTTCCTGAAAGGGCTGCTGACCAATCTGGCTAACCCAAAAGCGATTATCTATTTTGGCTCCGTGTTCTCGCTGTTTGTCGGCGACAGCGTCAGTTCCGGCGCGCGCTGGGGGATTTTCCTGCTGATTGTTCTGGAGACGCTGGCCTGGTTTACGGTGGTCGCCAGCCTGTTCGCCCTACCGGGCATGCGCCGCGGCTATCAGCGGATGGCGAAGTGGATAGACGGCATTGCCGGTACTCTGTTTGCCGGGTTTGGTATTCACCTGATTATTTCGCGCTAAGCGTTCTGCGGCCCGCCCAAGGGTTATGGACGGGCCGGATATTAATGACGCAGCTGCTGCAAATCGTCGGACGTCAGACCGGTCATTTCCATAACCGCAGTAGTATCAATGCCCCGCTCGAGCATGGCCTTTGCGACGTTAAGAAGCGCAGCGCGTTTGCCCTCTTTTATGCCTTCCTTAATGCCCTTCTGCATACCTTCCTCAAGCCACTTTTCTGCCAGAGTCATCAGTACACCTCCATGTTGCGGCACCCGCTGTGCCAGCTCATATAATAGCGGCCGAACATCCTGCTCTTCTCCCGCCTGGGCCATATATTTTATCAGTACGGTAATTTGTTGTCTGCTCATCTGTTCCAGCAACAGCAGGCTGGTGAGCTTGTCGACGAGCTCGGCCATATCGCGCTGCCATATATGCTTTTGTACCAGCGTCAGGGCCGCCATACTCCGGTGCTCCATGATTTCGTCATCGGGAATAACGGTGATGTCCACCAGCGGAAAGGCGGTGGAGTAAATCTGGCGCGCAGTATCCGGATCGGCAAAGTTCTCCAGCCAGTCCAGCGACCAGGGATAGGGGCTTCGCCGTCCCTGATAAAAAAGAATCGGGATCACCAGAGGTAGCGTTTTATGCCCTTCTTCTATGTGCCGCTGCATAGCAGCGATGGCATAGCGCATTAAACGAAACGCCATTAATTTATCTGGCGAACTTTGATGTTCAATCAGAACGTGAACATAGCCGCAACCACTGGTCGTTTCCAGAGAATAGAGGATATCGCTGTAGTAGGGGCGCAGATCATCTTCAATAAAGCTTCCTGACTCAAGGCGTAGGGTATCCAGTTTGCAAATTTGCATGAGTGAGGGGGGCAGATGGATCTCGATAAAATCCCGTGCGGTTTCCACACGGGAGAGAAAAGTTCTGAATACCGCATCGTGAGGGGTTGCCGCTTCCGCCATCGTTTTCGTCCATGAAGAAGAGAATCTGGCGGCATTCTGGCACTGGCGCTGCGAGTTCAACAGCGGGCAAAAAAATTATCTTTGTTCTTTGCCCGCCTGCTCGGCTGAGGATGTCGCTATACCCGCAAAGCTAACGATAATTTGCGAGCGTGCTTCCATCCATCAGGCGTGGCGCGCGGAGGCCAGCAGGGCGCCGACCAGCATAAACAGCGATCCAAAAACCTTGTTTAGCGCCTTCATCTGTTTGGGCCCTTTGATCCACGCGGCGATGCGCTGCGCCAGCGTGGCGTAGCCAATCATCACGATAATATCGACCACGATGGTGGTGACGCCGAGCACGAGGTACTGCATCACCTGGGGCTGGTGCGGTACGATAAACTGCGGGAAGAGCGCGGCGAGGAACACGATGCTTTTTGGGTTGGTCAGGTTGACGAACACCGCGCGCTTAAAGAGTTTGCCGCGGCTCTGCGCTTGCGCAAGGGTATTCAGCTCGAGAGAACCCGCGGCTCGCCACTGCTGAATGCCGAGCCAGATAAGATAAGCGGCGCCCGCCCATTTCAGGATTTCAAAGGCCAACAGCGAACGGGAAAAAAGCGTACCCAGGCCAACGCCCACCAGCACGATATGAATGCCGAGCCCGGTCTGTAGCCCGGCAATAGAAGCCGCCGCGCCGCGATAACCGTGGTTGATTGAGGTGGTCATGGTATTTATCGCCCCGGATCCCGGCGACAGGCTGAGAATAAGAGATGTCAGCAGATAGGCAAACCACCACTCGAACGTCATGAGAAACTCCCTGATTGTCTGTTTTTATGCCACAATACGCTATTGTGTAAGCATTGTGTGATGCACGATAAAAAAACGATTTTCAGCGGTTATCAGGGGTGTAAGCCCGATGTTTTTGCAGCAAAAGGACTGGGAAACACGAGAAAACGCGTTTGCGGCCTTTACCATGGGGCCACTGACCGATTTCTGGCGTCAGCGGGAAGAGGCTGAATTTACGGGCGTGGATAACGTTCCGGTGCGCTTTGTTCGCTTCTGCGCCAAAAGTCATGACCGGGTCGTGGTTATTTGTCCGGGTCGCATTGAAAGCTACGTTAAGTACGCCGAACTGGCTTACGATCTTTTCCGCAGCGGTTTTGACGTGATGATTATCGATCATCGCGGCCAGGGGCGCTCCGGACGCATGCTTTCAGATACCCACCGCGGGCACGTCGTTAATTTCAGCGATTACGTCGACGATCTCGCCGCGTTCTGGCAGCAGCAGGTGGCGCCCGGACGCTGGCGGAAACGGTTTATACTGGCCCACTCCATGGGCGGCGCCATTGCGACGCTATTTTTGCAGCGCTACCACCAGCATTGCGACGCGATGGCGCTCTGTGCGCCGATGTTCGGCATCGTTATGCGCCTGCCTGACTGGATGGTGCGCCATATTCTCGATTGGGCTGAGGGCCATCAGCGCATTCGTGAAGAGTATGCCCTCGGTACCGGCCGCTGGCGGGCGCTGCCCTTTGCGGTTAACGTACTGACGCACAGCCGTCAACGCTATCGCCGCAACCTGCGCTTTTACGCCGATGAGCCGCAGCTGCGGGTCGGCGGGCCGACGTTCCACTGGGTGCGCGAGGGGATCCTCGCCGGCGAAGAGGTGCTGGCCGGTGCGGAGAAAGACGTCACGCCAACATTATTGCTCCAGGCGGAAGAAGAGCGGGTGGTCGATAACCGTATGCACGATCGCTACTGTGAACTTCGCGCCGCTGGCGGTCATCCCTGTGAAGGGGATAAGCCGTTTGTCATAGAAGGGGCATACCATGAGATCCTTTTTGAAAAGGACGCAATGCGCTCGGTCGCGCTAAACGCTATCGTCGATTTTTTTGGTCGACACACTTAATCCGGCGAAACGCTCGTCGCCCTGCTTAGAGGTTAAAATTTTTATGTACCAGGTTGTTGCGTCTGATTTAGATGGCACGCTGCTTTCTCCCGATCACTGCTTAACTCCTTACGCCAAAGAGACGCTGAAGCTGCTTACCGCACGCGGTATCAACTTCGTGTTCGCGACCGGCCGCCACTACATCGATGTTGGGCAAATTCGCGATAATCTCGGCATTAAATCCTATATGATCACCTCAAACGGCGCTCGCGTACACGATAGCGAAGGGAAGCAGATCTTCGCCCACAACCTTGACCGCGATATCGCCGCCGACCTGTTCGAAATGATGCGTAACGATCCGGCGATTGTGACCAACGTCTATCGCGAAGATGAGTGGTATATGAATCGCCATCGTCCGGAAGAGATGCGCTTCTTCAAAGAGGCGGTGTTTAACTACAAGCTGTACGAGCCGGGTGAGCTGGATCCTGAAGGGATCAGCAAAGTCTTTTTCACCTGCGATAAGCATGAGCATCTGCTGCCGCTGGAGCAGGCGATCAACGCCCGCTGGGGCGATCGGGTGAACGTGAGCTTCTCTACCGTTACCTGCCTCGAAGTAATGGCGGGCGGCGTGTCTAAAGGGCATGCGCTGGAGGCCGTGGCGAAAATGCTCGGCTATAGCCTGAAAGAGTGTATCGCCTTCGGCGACGGTATGAACGATGCGGAAATGCTGTCAATGGCGGGCAAGGGCTGCATTATGGCCAACGCGCACCAGCGGCTGAAAGACCTGCATCCTGAGCTGGAAGTGATCGGCAGCAACGTCGATGACGCCGTTCCCCACTACCTGCGTAAACTCTATCTTGACTAAAAAAGATTGACGATTGTTTAATTAATGAGCAGTCGTCAACCTATCACTCCGCTACAATGCGTGTTCTTTACTCTATGAGACATTCATTGTGGCGCTACTGATTATCACCACCATTCTGTGGGCCTTTTCCTTTAGCCTGTATGGCGAATACCTGGCAGGCCACGTCGACAGCTATTTTGCGGTGCTGGCGCGCGTTGGCCTGGCGGCGCTGGTGTTTTTGCCCTTCCTGCGCACCCGCGGGCAGAGCCTGTCAACCATCGGCCTGTATATGCTGGTGGGGGCGATGCAGCTCGGCATTATGTATATGCTGAGTTTCCAGGCCTATCTGTACCTGACGGTATCGGAGCTTCTGCTGTTTACCGTCCTGACGCCGCTCTATATCACGCTGATTTACGATGTGATGAGCCGCCGTCGCCTGCGCTGGGGCTACGCCTGCAGCGCGCTGCTGGCGGTAATCGGCGCGGGCATCATCCGTTATGACCAGGTGACCAACCATTTCTGGACCGGTTTGATCCTGGTTCAACTCTCCAATATCAGCTTCGCGATTGGCATGGTGGGGTACAAGCGCCTGATGGAAACGCGTCCGATGCCGCAGCATAACGCCTTCGCCTGGTTCTACATCGGGGCGTTTCTGGTGGCGGCGGTTGCCTGGTCGATGCTGGGTAACGCGCAGAAAATGCCGGAAACTTCGCTACAGTGGGGCATCCTGGCCTTTCTTGGCGTGGCGGCATCCGGGATTGGTTACTTTATGTGGAACTACGGCGCCACCCAGGTGGATGCCGGTACGCTCGGCATCATGAACAATATGCACGTGCCTGCCGGGCTGCTGGTAAACCTGGCCATCTGGCAGACGCAGCCCCGCTGGCCGAGCTTTATTATTGGCGCTCTGGTGATCCTGGCCTCGCTATGGGTCCATCGACGCTGGGTCGCTCCGCACTCCGCACAAACGGTAAATGATCGCAAGCGTGGTTCCGCGCTGAGCGAATAAACGCCTCGGTAACCGGCTGGCGCTGCTCGCCGTCGCGCACCGCGGCGTACAGTCGGCTCCACAGTCCCTCGCCCAGGGTTTTGGTCACCACCAGGCCCTGGCGCTCAAAGCTTTCCACGACCCAGTGCGGCAGGGCGGCGATGCCCATTCGCGCCGCCACCATCTGAATTAACAGCAGCGTATTGTCGACGCTCTTCAGCTGCGGGCTAATCCCGGCAGGCTGCAGGAAGTGACGCCAGATATCCAGACGTGCGCGCTGGACCGGATAAATCAGCAGCATTTCAGTCGCTAAATCCTCGGGCGCGATGCGCGCCTTTGTCGCCAGCGGATGATCCGGCGCCATCACCAGGCGTACTTCGAAATCAAACATTGGCGAATAGTGCAGTCCGCTGCGCGGCAGGATATCGGAGGTCATCACTAGATCCAGCTCGCCCTGCTGCAGGCCCGGCTGCGGGTCGAAGATCACCCCGGACTGAAAGTCCACCTCCACATGCGGCCAGCGGGCGCGGAAACTCTCCAGCGCCGGCGTGAGCCACTGAATACAGCTATGGCATTCGATGGCGATACGCAGCCGGGTTTGCTGCGGCTCATTGCAATCCTGCAGGGCGCGGCTGATTTGCGGCAGGACCTGATTGGCCAGCTGCAGCAGGATCTCTCCCTGCGGCGTAAAGCGCAGCGGCTGACTTTTACGTACAAACAGACGGAAGCCGAGGCGCTGTTCCAGATCGCTGAACTGGTGGGACAAGGCGGATTGGGTCTGGTGCAGGGCCGCCGCCGCGCCTGCCAGAGAGCCGCTATTCCGCAACGCCTGGAGCGTTTTCAGGTGTTTAATTTCGATCATGAAAGTCCTTCACTTCGGCATGAATAATTTGCGCTTGAGGAATATACAGTAACTGCCAATTATGGATGTGTAAACATCTGGACGTCTAAATCCTTTATCTTTCGAATTTATGGCAGCGTTGGCTGCACTTCCTCACCCCCGTCACTTACTTCAGTAAGCTCCTGGGGATGAGCAAGTTTGCCGCCTTCCCTAAATCCGAAATCTTTCGGATTGCAATTATGAGGCTCAAAAAATGACAATTATTAACCACACCCTCGGTTTCCCTCGCATTGGCCTGCGCCGCGAGCTGAAGAAAGCGCAAGAAAGCTACTGGGCGGGCAATACCAGCCGCGAAGAACTGCTGGCCGTTGGCCGCGAACTGCGCGCTCGCCACTGGGAACAGCAGAAGCAGGCGGGCATTGACCTGCTACCGGTGGGCGATTTCGCCTGGTACGACCATGTTCTGACCACCAGCCTGTGGCTTGGCAACGTGCCGGCTCGTCATCAGAACAAAGACGGCTCCGTTGATATCGATACCCTTTTTCGCATAGGCCGCGGCCGCGCGCCGACCGGCGAACCGGCCGCGGCGGCGGAAATGACCAAATGGTTTAACACTAACTACCACTACATAGTGCCGGAATTTGTGAAGGGCCAGCAGTTCAAACTGAGCTGGAACCAGCTGTTGGATGAGGTGGACGAAGCGCTGGCGCTGGGCCACAAAGTGAAGCCCGTCCTGCTTGGGCCAGTCACCTATCTGTGGCTCGGTAAGGTGAAAGGCGAGCCGTTCGACCGCCTGAACCTGCTGCACGATATTCTGCCTGTTTACCAGCAGGTGCTGACTGAACTGGCAAAACGCGGCGTTGAGTGGGTGCAGATTGATGAACCGGCGCTGGTGCTCGAGCTGCCGCAGGCGTGGCTGGATGCCTTCAAACCGGCTTACGCGGCCCTTAGCGGTCAGCTTAAGCTGCTGCTGACTACCTACTTTGAAGGCATTACCGATAACCTCGACACCATTACCGCACTGCCGGTACAGGGCCTGCATGTGGATCTGGTCCACGGCCAGGACGATGTCGCCGAACTGCATAAGCGCCTGCCTGCCGACTGGCTGCTCTCCGCGGGGCTGATCAACGGCCGCAACGTCTGGCGCGCCGATCTGAGCGAGAAATACGCGCAGGTTAAAGATATCGTCGGC
Organism: Klebsiella sp. GN_Kp190; assembly: GCF_040061795.1. Taxonomy (NCBI): domain Bacteria; kingdom Pseudomonadati; phylum Pseudomonadota; class Gammaproteobacteria; order Enterobacterales; family Enterobacteriaceae; genus Klebsiella; species Klebsiella sp. GN_Kp190. Next base: position 22,391 of record NZ_JBEAFN010000072.1, on the reverse strand, counting down.
AAACGTGAACTGTGGGTAGCCTCTTCCTGCTCCCTGCTGCACAGCCCGATCGATCTGAACGTGGAAACGCGGCTCGATGCCGAAGTGAAGAGCTGGTTTGCCTTCGCCCTGCAAAAATGCCGGGAGCTGGCGCTGCTGCGCGATGCGCTGAACAGCGGCGACACCGCGGCGATTGCTGACTGGAGCGCGCCGATCCAGGCACGTCGCCAGTCAACCCGCGTGCACAACGCTGCGGTAGAGAAGCGTCTGGCGGCCATTACCGCTCAGGACAGCCAGCGTCAAAGCGTCTACGAAGTTCGCGCCGAAGCGCAGCGCGCCCGCTTTAAGCTGCCGGCCTGGCCAACCACCACCATCGGCTCCTTCCCCCAGACCACCGAGATCCGCGGCCTGCGCCTGGACTTCAAAAAGGGCAATCTCGATGCTAACCGCTACCGCACCGGCATCGCCGAACACATTAAGCAGGCGATCGTTGAGCAGGAGCGACTGGGGCTGGACGTGCTGGTACACGGTGAAGCCGAGCGTAACGATATGGTGGAATACTTCGGCGAACACCTGGACGGCTTTATTTTCACGCAGAACGGCTGGGTACAGAGCTACGGCTCCCGCTGCGTCAAACCGCCGGTGGTCATCGGCGATATCAGCCGCCCGGAGGCGATCACCGTCGAGTGGGCAAAATACGCTCAGTCCCTGACCGACAAACCGGTAAAAGGCATGCTGACCGGCCCGGTGACCATTCTTTGCTGGTCCTTCCCGCGTGAGGACGTCAGCCGTGAAACGATTGCGAAACAGATAGCCCTCGCGCTGCGCGATGAAGTGGCGGATCTGGAAGCCGCCGGTATCGGTATCATCCAGATCGACGAACCGGCCCTGCGGGAAGGCCTGCCGCTGAAGCGTAGCGACTGGGATGCGTATCTGGCATGGGGGGTGGAAGCTTTCCGTATCAATGCCGCGGTGGCGAAAGACGACACGCAGATCCACACCCATATGTGCTATTGCGAGTTCAACGACATCATGGATTCCATCGCCGCGCTGGATGCGGACGTGATTACCATCGAAACCTCGCGTTCTGATATGGAGCTGCTGGAGTCGTTCGAAGCGTTCGACTACCCGAATGAAATCGGGCCGGGCGTGTACGACATTCACTCCCCGAACGTGCCGAGCGTGGAGTGGATTGAAGGGCTGCTGGAAAAAGCCGCGCAGCGTATCCCGGCAGAGCGCCTGTGGGTGAACCCGGACTGCGGCCTGAAAACCCGCGGCTGGACGGAAACGCGCGCCGCGCTGGCCAACATGGTCAAGGCCGCGCAAAACCTGCGCCAGGCGTAATATAAATCACACTTGTGGGAGGCCCCGGCCTCCTTTTTTGGTTTCTTCTCTTCGCTGGCAAAACCGAATGTGAAGAACTGTTCGGCGTGAAGCGGCAGCGTCTGGATAACGTCCACCCGCTCCCGGCTGTTGCTCAGGACGGATGTCTTTGACTACAGTTAAGCGTTCCCTGAACCGAAGCTGTGATAACTCTCCTGAGGTGAAAGATGATTGAACACCACGATCAAAAAGGGTATTTGCGTTTTGCCATTAATCTGGGTAATCCGGTGCTTACGACACTGCTGCCGGATGGGTCTCCGGGGGGGATTACCGTCGAGCTGGCAAAGAAACTGGCTGCAGAGAGCCAGCGCGAAGCGCGGTTTGTGACCTGGCCGACGGCCGGGCAGGTAGTGGACGCGGCGCTGCAGGATCAATGGGATATCGCCTTTCTGGCTATCGACCCGGCGCGGGAAGATAAGCTTCGCTTTACGCCATCCTACGTCACTATCGAAAGCTCGCTGATGGTGAAAAAAGAGAGCCAGATTCAATCGGTTCAGGAGATGGACCGCGCAGGCGTGGTAATTAACGTGGGCAAAGGCGCGGCCTACGAGCTGTATCTGATTCGCACGCTGCAGCATGCGACGATGCGCCAGTACGCCACCTCACAGGAGGCTATTCAGGCGTTTATCAACGGCGAAGGCGATTGGGTGGCCGGTATTCGCCAGCCTCTGGAGAAAGCCGCGCAGGAGAATCCGCAGTTTCGCGTTCTGCCCGACAGCTTTAGCCAGATACACCAGGCGATATGCGTACCGCGCAATGCGACGCAGCACTATGAATTTATTTGCCGCCGCCTCTCTTCCTGGATAGCGGACGGTACTATTGCCGGGATGGTGAGCCGCCATATCGGCAATAGCTGATCGTTAACCGCGCTTACCGCCATACTGCGCAAACCAGGCCAGCATCCGCTGCCAGCCGTCTTTTGCCGACTCTTCATGATAGCTGGCGCGATAGTCGGCATTAAAAGCGTGGTCGGCGTGCGGGTAAACCACGATTTCCGCCGTGGCGTTGGCCGCCCGCAGCGCCTGACGCATCGTTTCCACCGTGTCCTGCGGGATGCTGTCATCTTTCGCGCCATAAAGCCCTAACACCGGCGCGTTAAGATCGACGGCAATATCGACCGGATGCTTCGGCGAATTCAGCGTTTTCTCGCCGACCAGCTTGCCGTACCAGGCGACGGCGGCTTTTAACTGCGGATTATGTGCAGCGTACAGCCAGGTAATACGCCCGCCCCAGCAGAAGCCGGTAATCAGCAAGCGATGGGCATCGCCGCCGTGGCGGTAGGCCCAACTGGCCACGTGATCGAGGTCGGCCAGCACCTGAGAATCCGGCACCTTTTTGACCAGTCCCTGGAACAGAGAAGGGATGTCGCTGTAATCATTAGGATCGCCCTGGCGGAAGTAGAGCTCCGGTGCGATAGCCAGATACCCCTCCTTTGCCAGACGGCGGCAGATATCGCGGATATGTTCATGCACGCCGAAAATTTCCTGGACCACGATAACGACCGGCAGCGGACCGTCGACGCCGCGCGGGCGAGCATGGAACGCCGGCATGTTGTCTCCCTGTGAAGGGATGGATGTCTCCCCGGAGACGATGTTCTCATCTGATGTGTGAACGGCAGTTGAGGCGTGCGGCGTGGCTGCAGGTGCAAAGCCGGTTTGCTTAATTGTCGTCATGGTATTCTCCGTACCCTCAATTTATTAGCGCATCAATAACTATAGCTGCTCTGGACAGGACGTTAATCAAACACAGTGCCCGAAACAGGCTATCTTTTGTTCAGGCTTCTGCGATTTAGCTTGTTAATGTGATGTATATCACTATTTTATGGAAAGTTATTGCAATGAATTTCATTCATGGTGATTGTGGTCACAAAATTGAGCCGACAGCTTCTGTAAAGTACCGTTTTGCTTCTGCTGATAATTCGACCCACAGAGGAGTTTTTTATGTCCAAGTCTGATGTTTTTCATCTCGGCCTCACCAAAAACGATTTACAAGGGGCTACGCTGGCTATCGTCCCTGGCGATCCGGAGCGTGTGGAAAAGATCGCCGCGCTGATGGATAAGCCGGTTAAGCTGGCATCTCACCGTGAATTCACCACCTGGCGCGCTGAGCTGGATGGTAAAGCAGTGATTGTCTGCTCTACCGGTATCGGCGGCCCATCGACCTCTATCGCCGTGGAAGAGCTGGCCCAGCTGGGCATCCGTACCTTCCTGCGCATCGGCACCACCGGCGCCATTCAGCCGCATATTAATGTCGGCGACGTTCTGGTGACGACCGCGTCCGTCCGTCTGGACGGCGCAAGCCTGCACTTTGCGCCAATGGAGTTCCCGGCGGTGGCTGACTTTGAATGTACTACCGCGCTGGTTGAAGCGGCGAAGTCTATCGGCGCGACCACCCATATCGGTGTCACCGCCTCTTCCGACACCTTCTATCCGGGCCAGGAACGTTACGATACCTTCTCCGGCCGCGTTGTTAGCCGTTTTAAAGGCTCGATGGAAGAGTGGCAGGCGATGGGCGTGATGAACTATGAAATGGAATCCGCCACGCTGCTGACGATGTGCGCCAGCCAGGGCCTGCGCGCCGGGATGGTTGCCGGAGTTATCGTCAACCGTACCCAGCAGGAAATTCCGAACGCGGAAACCATGAAGCAAACCGAAAGCCACGCGGTGAAAATTGTCGTGGAAGCGGCGCGCCGCCTGCTGTAGTTACCCTTTCTTCTGCCAGGGGTCGGACTCTCCGGCCCTTCTTTTTTGCGTAGCGCCTCGCAGGAAAACCCTTTCAAACTGGACGTTTGTACAGCACAATTCTATTTTGTGCCGTAAGTCGTTGCCGCAGGGGGCGTTGTGGATATCTCAATTATTATTAGTGCCGTTGTGGCGCTGGCCGTCGGGCTGATTGTCGGCTGGCTGGCGACCAAAGCGCACGCCGATCAAATTCGCGCCGATCTTATCGATGAGCGGCGCGAGCTGGATATTGAGCTGAGCGCGGCCCGCCAACGTCTGGTGCAGGAGTCACACTGGCGAGAAGAGTGTGAACTGCTCAATAACGAACTGCGCAGCCTGCGCGATATCAACGCCTCGCTGGAAGCCGATCTTCGCGAAGTGACCACCCGACTTGAATCCACTCAGCTGCATGCGGAAGACAAAATTCGCCAGATGGTGAACAGCGAGCAGCGTCTTAGCGAACAGTTTGAGAATCTGGCAAATCGCATTTTTGAGCACAGCAACCGGCGGGTGGATGAGCAGAATCGCCAGAGCCTGCACGGCCTGCTGACGCCGCTTCGCGAACAGCTGGATGGCTTTCGTCGGCAGGTGCAGGATAGCTTTGGTCAGGAAGCGCGGGAGCGCCATACTCTGGCCCATGAAATCCGCAATCTTCAGCAGCTGAATGCGCAAATGGCCCAGGAGGCGCTAAACCTGACGCGCGCGCTCAAAGGCGATAACAAAACCCAGGGCAACTGGGGCGAGGTGGTGTTGACCCGCGTGCTGGAAGCGTCCGGACTGCGGGAAGGATATGAATATCAGACCCAGGTCAGCATCGAAACGGACAACCGCGCGCGGATGCAGCCCGATGTGATTGTCCGTTTACCGCAGGGGAAAGACGTGGTGATCGATGCCAAGATGACCCTGGTGGCCTATGAGCGCTATTTCAACGCCGAAGATGATTACACCCGTGAAGCGGCGCTGCAGGAGCATATCGCTTCGGTACGCAACCATATGCGCCTGCTGGGGCGTAAAGACTACCAGCAGCTGCCGGGGCTGCGTTCGCTCGACTACGTTCTGATGTTTATCCCGGTGGAGCCCGCCTTCCTGCTGGCTATCGATCGTCAGCCAGAACTCATTAGCGAAGCGCTGAAGAACAACATCATGCTGGTGAGCCCAACCACGCTGCTGGTGGCGCTGCGGACTATCGCCAATCTCTGGCGCTATGAGCATCAGAGCCGTAACGCGCAGAAAATTGCCGAAAGAGCGGGGCGGCTGTATGACAAGATGCGCCTGTTTGTCGATGATATGTCCGCCATCGGACAGGGCCTGGATAAAGCTCAGGATAACTACCGCCAGGCGATGAAAAAGCTCGCCTCCGGACGAGGTAACCTGCTGGTACAGGCGGAATCATTCCGTGAGCTGGGCGTGGAGGTTAAGCGTGAGATTAATCCTGAGTTAGTTGAACAGGCGACGGCCCAGGATGAAGAATACCGCCTTGCGCAGGGGGGTAACCCGCCGGAAGATAACGATATTTCATCCGATCCTACGGCTACTGCCATGTTTGGGGGCGGCTCCCGGCCACGTTGAAGCGTATGGGAAGTGCGCTAAACCTGTTACACTCAACGAACATTTTCTTGATAAGCAAGCAGGCATTGAGATGGTTGAGGATTCACAAGAAACGACGCATTTTGGCTTTCAGACTGTCGCCAAAGAGCAGAAAGCTGACATGGTGGCGCATGTATTTCATTCTGTGGCCGCAAAATATGACGTAATGAACGACCTGATGTCGTTCGGTATTCATCGTTTGTGGAAGCGTTTCACCATCGACTGCAGCGGCGTCCGCCGCGGGCAAACCGTATTGGATCTGGCTGGTGGTACCGGCGATCTGACGGCGAAATTCTCTCGCCTGGTGGGTGAAACCGGCCGCGTGATGCTGGCGGACATCAACGACTCTATGCTGAAAATGGGCCGCGAAAAGCTGCGTAACATTGGTATTGTCGGCAACGTGGAATACGTCCAGGCAAACGCTGAAGCGCTGCCTTTTGCAGACAACACCTTTGATTGCATTACGATTTCTTTCGGTCTGCGTAACGTGACCGACAAAGAAAAAGCGCTGCGCTCAATGTATCGCGTATTAAAGCCGGGCGGCCGCCTGCTGGTGCTGGAATTCTCAAAACCGATTATTGAGCCGCTCAGTAAAGCCTACGACGCCTATTCCTTCCATATCCTGCCGCGCGTGGGTGAGCTGGTTGCTAAAGATGCCGAAAGCTATCGTTATCTTGCTGAATCTATTCGAATGCATCCCGATCAGGACACGCTGAAAGGTATGATGCAGGACGCAGGGTTTGAAAGCGTCGACTACTACAACCTGACGGCAGGTATCGTTGCGCTACACCGCGGATATAAGTTCTGACAGGAGGGACGCTATGCCTTTCAAACCACTGGTTACCGCCGGTCTTGAGACGGTCCTTAACACCTTCCTCTGGCGCGATCGGGCGCTGAAACCCGCGCGCCAGCGACTGCTGGGGAAAGTACTGCGCATCGAGCTGCAAGAGCTTTCCGATCCTGTGGTGCTGGTTTTTAGCGAACGTCAGCTGGACGTGCTGGGCGCGTGGGAAGGTGAGGCTGATTGCACCGTACGTACCCGCCTTAGCGTGCTTCCGCAATTGCGCAATCGCCAGCAGCTTACCGCGCTGATTCGTAGCGGCGATCTTGAAGTGCAGGGCGACCTGCAGGTGGTGCAAAATACCGTCACGCTGTGCGATCTGGCAGAGTTCGATCCGGCTGAACTGCTTGCCCCGTATACCGGTGATGTGGTTGCGGAAGGCTTTAGTAAAGTATTCCGCGGCGGCGCTCGCTTTCTTCTGCATGGCGCTCAACGCCAGCAGCGCTATGTCGCGGAAGCGATTACCGAAGAGTGGCGCCTGGCGCCGGGGCCGCTGGAGCTGGCCTGGTTTGCAGAGGAAACCGCTGCGGTAGAACGAACCCTGGCCGCGCTGGAAAAACGGCTGGACACGCTGGAGGGCAAATGACGCCAGGAGAATTACGGCGCCTGTATTTTATCGTCCACACCTTTTTGAGCTACGGGCTTGATGAGCTCATTCCCAAAATGCGTATCACGCTGCCGCTGCGAATCTGGCGGCGGATGCTGTTCTGGATGCCCAACCGCCATAAAGATCGTCCTCTTGGCGAGCGACTGCGCCTCGCATTACAAGAACTGGGGCCGGTGTGGATCAAGTTTGGCCAGATGCTCTCGACCCGTCGCGACCTGTTTCCGCCGCACATTGCCGATCAGCTGGCCATGCTGCAGGATCGCGTCGCGCCCTTTGACGGTCTGCAGGCCAAAAAGCAGATTGAGCAAGCCATGGGCGGCCTGCCGGTAGAAGCCTGGTTTGATGACTTCTCTGTTGAACCGCTCGCTTCCGCTTCTATTGCCCAGGTGCATACCGCGCGTCTGAAAGAGAACGGTAAAGAGGTGGTCATTAAGGTGATCCGCCCGGATATCGTGCCGGTTATCAAAGCGGATATGAAGCTTATCTACCGTCTTGCCCGCTGGGTGCCGCGTCTGTTACCGGACGGCCGTCGCCTTCGCCCGCAGGAAGTGGTTCGCGAATATGAAAAAACGCTGCTGGATGAGCTCAACCTGCTGCGTGAATCGGCTAACGCTATCCAGCTTCGCCGCAACTTCGACGAGAGCCCAATGCTTTATGTCCCGGAAGTTTATTCGGACTACTGTAGCGAAGGCATGATGGTGATGGAGCGGATTTACGGGATCCCGGTGTCCGACGTCGCCGCGCTGGAAGCGCAGGGGACTAACATGAAGCTGCTGGCCGAGCGTGGCGTGCAGGTCTTCTTTACGCAGGTTTTCCGCGACAGCTTCTTCCATGCCGACATGCATCCGGGCAATATTTTTGTCAGTCGTCATCATCCGGAAGATCCGCAGTACATTGGTATTGACTGCGGTATTGTCGGTTCGCTGAACAAAGAGGATAAGCGCTATCTGGCGGAGAACTTCATTGCCTTCTTCAACCGCGATTATCGCAAAGTTGCGGAGCTGCACGTTGATTCCGGCTGGGTTCCCGCGGATACCAACGTTGAAGAGTTCGAGTTTGCTATTCGTACCGTCTGCGAGCCTATCTTTGAAAAACCGCTGGCGGAAATCTCGTTTGGCCACGTGTTGTTGAACCTGTTTAATACGGCGCGACGTTTCAATATGGAAGTGCAGCCGCAGCTGGTTCTGCTGCAGAAGACATTACTTTACGTAGAAGGTGTAGGTCGCCAGCTCTATCCTCAGTTAGACTTGTGGAAAACGGCGAAACCGTTCCTTGAATCGTGGATCAAAGATCAGGTGGGCATTCCGGCTCTGGTGCGGGCGTTTAAAGAAAAAGCGCCGTTCTGGATCGAAAGAATGCCGGAAATACCGGAGCTGGTTTACCAGAGCCTGCAGCAAAGCAAGCAGCTGCAGAATAGCGTCGATACCATCGTGCGCGACATCCAGGTGCGGCACGTGCGCCAGGGTCAGTCCCGCTATTTGTTCGGTATAGGCGCGGTTTTATTACTGAGTGGTACGCTGCTATTCATTCATCGTCCCGAGTGGGGCATGATGCCAGGCTGGCTGATGGCCGCTGGGGTCGTAACCTGGCTTATCGGCTGGCGAAAGACGAACTGACGGCGGCCGCCTTTATCACTGCGCATAATGTGTATAATGCGTCCTAATAATTCATCATCTGTCATAGGGGAATGTGTATGGGTGGTATCAGTATTTGGCAGTTACTCATTGTTGTCGTCATCGTGGTTCTGCTTTTTGGGACAAAAAAGCTGAGCTCGCTCGGTTCAGATTTAGGGGCGTCGATCAAAGGCTTTAAAAAGGCCATGAGCGACGAAGAGAAACCGGAAAAATCCTCCGCGCCGGATGCAGATTTCGCGGCGAAGACCCTTGCTGATAAGCCGGATGATGCAAAGAAAGACGAGACTAAACGCCACGACAAAGAGCAGGTGTAATTCGTGTTCGATATCGGTTTTAGTGAGCTGCTGCTGGTATTCGTGATTGGCCTCATCGTTCTGGGGCCACAGCGACTACCGGTAGCGGTAAAGACGGTGGTGAGCTGGATCCGCACGCTGCGGTCGCTTGCGGCTACCGTACAAAATGAAATTACCCAGGAATTAAAACTGCAGGAGTTTCAGGAAAGCCTTAAAAAGGTGGAAAAGGCCAGCCTGGACAACCTGACGCCCGAGCTAAAAGCTTCAATGGATGAACTGCGTGAAGCGGCTGAATCTATGAAGCGATCCTACTCCGCCCACGATCCTGAAAAAGCCAGCGACGAAGCCAATACCATTCACAACCCGGTCGTAAAAGGGAGTGAAGAGCAGCGCAAGGACGTGACGCCAGCGACGGCTGAACATCAGGCCAGTGCGCCAGAGCATGCGCCTGACTCCGTGTCTGAAGAACTCCCCGCTTCGCAGAGTGAAATCCCGGCAGCGAAAGTGAAAGCTGCCGTGTCGGCTTCCGATTCCTCCTCCCCTGTACCGAGTGATAAACAGTAAAAATGGGCGTAGACGATACTCAACCGCTAATTACGCATCTGATTGAGCTGCGCAAGCGCTTGATCAACAGCATTCTTGCGATTCTGGTGATTTTCCTGGCGTTAGTCTATTTCGCCAACGATATCTATCAGCTGGTTTCCGCGCCGCTGATTCGGCAGATGCCGGTCGGTGCGACCATGATCGCCACGGATGTGGCCTCGCCTTTCTTCACGCCGATCAAGCTGACCTTTATGGTATCGATAATTTTGTCGGTCCCGGTCATTTTGTATCAGGTCTGGGCCTTTGTGGCGCCAGCGCTGTATAAGCATGAACGTCGGCTGGTTATGCCGCTGCTGGTCTCCAGTACGCTGCTGTTCTATATCGGCATGGCCTTTGCCTACTTCGTCGTTTTCCCGCTGGCGTTTGGTTTTCTGACCCACGCGGCGCCGGAAGGCGTACAGGTCTCTACCGATATTCGCAGCTACCTCGACTTTGTGATGGCGCTGTTTATCGCCTTTGGCGTCTCATTCGAGGTTCCGGTGGCCATCGTCCTGCTGTGCTGGATGGGCGTCACCACGCCGGACGACCTGCGTAAGAAACGCCCCTACGTACTGGTTGGCGCATTCGTTGTCGGGATGCTGCTGACCCCGCCGGACGTGTTCTCGCAAACCCTGCTGGCGATTCCGATGTACTGTCTGTTTGAGGTCGGGGTCTTCTTCGCGCGGTTCTACACCGGTAAACGCCTGACGCGTGATGAGGATGCCGCTGCCGAAGAGGCGCAGGGCAAAGAAGAATAACGTTCAACCGCCCGCCAGGGCGGTTGCCGTATGGGAGCGATGATGTTTGATATCGGCGTAAATCTGACCAGTTCGCAGTTTTCCCGCGATCGCGACGAGGTGGTTTCCCGGGCCCGGGCGGCGGGCGTCAGCGGGATGCTATTGACGGGAACCAACCTGCATGAAAGCGCGCAGGCGCAGCAGCTGGCGCGCCGTTATTCCGGGTGCTGGTCAACGGCCGGCGTTCATCCCCACGACAGTCGCAGCTGGACGGACTCGGCGGCGGCAGCGGTCTATGCGCTGGCTCGCGAGCCGGAAGTCGTTGCGGTGGGTGAGTGCGGGCTGGATTTCAACCGCAATTTTTCGACGCCTCAGGAGCAAGAAGCGGCGTTTAGCGCTCAGCTGGCGCTGGCCGCGGAGCTGTCGATGCCGGTATTTCTGCACTGCCGCGATGCGCACGAGCGCTTCCTGGCCCTGCTGGTGCCCTGGCTTGATAAGCTCCCGGGGGCCGTTGTGCATTGTTTTACCGGTAGCCGCGAAGAGATGCGCGAATGCGTGGAGCACGGTTTATTTATTGGTATCACCGGCTGGGTATGCGATGAGCGTCGGGGGCTGGAGCTGCGAGAGCTGCTGGTCGATATTCCGGCAGAGCGCCTGCTGATTGAGACCGATGCGCCGTACCTGTTGCCGCGAGATATGCTGCCAAAACCCGCTTCTCGCCGCAATGAGCCCGCCTACCTGCCGCATATTCTGACCCGCATCGCGCAATGGCGTGGGGAGGAGGCGCAATGGCTGGAAGACGTGACTGATGCTAACGTCAGAAGACTTTTTGGCGTGGGTTTTTAAGCGCCGTCAGATTTTATAAAAGTCAGTATTTTTAACGCTCTGGAGCACCTGCTTGTTAAGCAGATTCAGCAGCAGCATCGAGCGGGCTTCGCCGTCCGGTTCGGTAAAAATAGCCTGCAGACCCTCAAAAGCGCCATCGGTAATCAGCACGCTGTCGCCTTCGTGCGGCGTTTCAGGATCGGTGATACCTTCCGGTTTGTAGATGGAAAGCTGATGAATGACGGCAGATGGCACGATAGCGGGCAGCGCGCCGAAACGCACAAAACTGTTCACACCGCGCGTGGCGCTGATGGTAGTGGTATGAATCACTTCCGGGTCGAACTCGATAAACAGATAATTTGGGAACAGGGGCTCGCTGACCGTCGTGCGTTTACCGCGGACGATTTTTTCCAGCTCGATCGTTGGCATCAGGCAATTGACGGCCTGCCGTTCAAGGTGTTCCTGGGCTCGTTCAAGCTGCCCACGTTTGCAATAAAGTAAGTACCAGGCTTGCATAATGACTCTTTCCAATGCTACTAGCTGCAAGCATAACAAAAGCCCGGTACGATCGCGAAATCATTGCGGGTGAAAACTAAATTTCAGCGTTCTTTCACGCTAATTTAACAAAAATACAGCATAGCTCCGGCGAACGCCGTATAATCACCCGCCTGTATAGAGGTCAATAACAACTCCATGAAATACCACGATCTACGCGAATTTCTGACATTACTGGAGCAGCAGGGGGAATTGAAACGGATCTCCCTGCCGGTCGATCCTCACCTGGAAATCACCGAAATTGCCGACCGCACTTTGCGAGCTGGCGGTCCGGCGCTGCTATTCGAAAATCCCAAGGGCTACGCCATGCCGGTGCTGTGTAATCTTTTCGGCACGCCGCGGCGAGTCGCGCTGGGGATGGGGCAGGAGGATGTCAGTTCTCTGCGGGAAGTGGGTAAGCTTCTGGCATTCCTGAAAGAGCCGGAACCCCCAAAAGGCTTCCGCGATCTGTTTGATAAGCTGCCGCAGTTCAAACAGGTGCTGAATATGCCGACTAAGCGTCTGCGCGGAGCGCCGTGCCAGCAAAAAATCATTCAGGGTGATGAAGTTGATTTGACCCGTATCCCGATCATGACCTGCTGGCCGGAAGATGCCGCGCCGCTGATCACCTGGGGTCTGACGGTGACCCGCGGCCCGCATAAAGAGCGGCAGAATCTGGGCATTTATCGCCAGCAGCTGATTGGCAAGAACAAGCTGATTATGCGCTGGCTATCGCATCGCGGCGGCGCGCTGGACTTCCAGGAGTGGTGCGCGGCGCGTCCTGGCGAGCGTTTCCCGGTCTCCGTCGCGCTGGGCGCCGATCCGGCAACCATTCTCGGGGCGGTGACTCCGGTTCCGGATACTCTTTCCGAATATGCTTTTGCCGGGCTACTGCGCGGCACCAAAACCGAAGTCGTGAAGTGCATCTCTAACGATCTTGAGGTGCCCGCCAGCGCGGAGATCGTGCTGGAAGGGTATATTGAAGCCGGAGAAATGGCGCCGGAAGGCCCCTATGGCGACCATACTGGCTACTACAATGAAGTGGATAACTTCCCGGTCTTTACCGTTACCCACATTACTCAGCGTGAAGATGCCATCTATCACTCGACCTATACCGGGCGTCCGCCGGATGAGCCGGCGGTACTGGGCGTTGCGCTGAACGAAGTGTTCGTCCCCATTCTGCAAAAGCAGTTTCCTGAAATCGTGGATTTCTATTTGCCGCCTGAAGGCTGTTCCTATCGCCTGGCGGTCGTCACGATGAAGAAGCAGTACGCCGGTCACGCGAAACGCGTCATGATGGGCGTCTGGTCGTTCCTCCGCCAGTTCATGTATACCAAGTTCGTTATTGTCTGCGATGACGATGTCAACGCGCGCGACTGGAATGATGTGATTTGGGCGATTACTACCCGTATGGACCCGGCGCGTGATACGGTACTGGTAGAAAATACGCCAATTGATTATCTGGATTTTGCCTCACCGGTTTCCGGTTTGGGTTCAAAAATGGGGCTGGATGCCACAAATAAATGGCCTGGAGAGACCCAGCGCGAGTGGGGTCGTCCGATCAAGAAAGATCCTGAGGTGACGGCGCGCGTCGACGCCATCTGGGATGAACTGGCTATCTTCAAATAACAGTAAGCGGGGCTACGCCGCTGTTTTGCACAATAGACCCGACAGAGGGGACGCATGACAACCTTAAGCTGTAAAGTGACCTCAGTGGAGGCGATTACCGATACTGTGTATCGCGTTCGATTAGTGCCGGAAGCGGCGTTTTCCTTCCGTGCCGGTCAGTATCTGATGGTCGTGATGGACGAACGCGATAAGCGCCCATTCTCGATGGCCTCCACGCCGTCGGAACAGGAGTTTATCGAGCTGCATATCGGTGCATCTGAACTGAACCTGTATGCGATGGCGGTGATGGATCGAATCCTGAAAGAGCGTCAAATCGAGGTCGATATGCCGCATGGCGAAGCCTGGCTGCGCGATGATGAAGAACGTCCTCTGATTTTAATCGCCGGGGGAACGGGCTTCTCTTACGTGCGTTCGATTCTGCTCACCGCGCTGGCGCGCAATCCGAATCGCGATATCGCCATCTACTGGGGCGGGCGCGAAGCGAAACATCTCTATGACCTGGCCGAGCTCGAAGCGTTAAGCCTGCAGCATCCGGGCCTGCGCGTCGAACCCGTTGTTGAGCAGCCTGACGCCGAGTGGCGTGGCCGTACCGGAACCGTACTCACGGCGGTTCTGCAGGATTACGGTACGCTGGGCGAGCATGATATCTATATCGCTGGCCGCTTCGAGATGGCGAAAATTGCCCGCGACCTGTTCTGCAACGAGCGCGGCGCGCGCGAAGATCGCCTGTTTGGCGATGCCTTTGCGTTTATCTGATAGCCGCTCTGCCGGCATCCGGGCTTTTGGCCCGGATGCTGTTGTTACCGGGCATCGCTGAAGTAAACGTACAGCGGTCGCTCGTTTTCCAGCAAACAGAGCATTTTCCCTACCGGGTTCCCTTCTTTTTCCAGCGTGGCGGCTAGCTGCGTCGCGATATGCTGGCTGCCTATCTTCTCATCATAGCGTTCGGTAGTGATATCGGTGACGGTCAGATCCTTGAACCGCTCGCTTTGCGGATCCTGCGCCATTTTACCGATCCCCCATGAGAGGCAGGCCTGAGCGTTATCCTGTTCGCTGGCGAGCGCTGCGGCAGGGAACGTCGTTAGCAAAAAAATGATGGGGATTATTTTCATGACTCTTCATTATCCTTAATGAGCGTGACGTATCCGGTGATAATAACCGAATAGCGGAAATAAAAAACCCGCCCCTGACAGGCGGGAAGAACGGCAACTAAACCCTCTCTCTTCGCCATTGTCACCATAACTGCGTTGGCTGCATTCATTCACCCGAATCACTTACTATATGTAAGCTCATCGGGATTCATTCACTTGCCGCCTTGTTCTGGCACCAATGGCTTTGAGATGACTCTTTGATTAAACCCGCTCGAATACCGTCGCGATACCCTGACCTAAACCAATACACATCGTCGCCAGGCCGAACTGCGCGTCTTTGCGCTCCATCTGATTGATCAATGTGGTGCTAATGCGCGCGCCGGAACAGCCGAGCGGATGACCCAGGGCGATCGCGCCGCCGTTGAGGTTGATCTTCTCGTCGATCTGTTCCATCAGTCCCAGATCTTTAATGCACGGCAGGATCTGCGCGGCAAAAGCTTCGTTCATTTCGAACACATCAATATCGCTGGTGGAGAGCCCGGCTTTTTTCAGCGCCAGTTTTGACGCGGGAACCGGACCATAGCCCATTATTGACGGGTCGCAGCCAACGACAGCCATCGAACGCACGCGAGCGCGGGGCTTCAGGCCCAGCTCGCGGGCGCGGCTTTCGCTCATTAACAGCATGGCTGCGGCGCCATCGGAGAGGGCGGATGAGGTTCCCGCCGTCACGGTTCCGGTTACCGGATCGAAAGCGGGTCTAAGCGCGGCCAGCGCTTCAACCGTTGTCTCCGGGCGAATCACTTCGTCGTAGCTGTAAGACTTCAGCACGCCGTCGGCGTCGTGACCGCCGGTTGGGACAATTTCCGCTTTGAATGCGCCGGATTGCGTCGCAGCCCAGGCGCGGGCGTGGGAGCGAGCCGCAAACTGGTCCTGCATCTCGCGGCTGATGCCGTGCAGGCGCGCCAGCATTTCTGCCGTCAGCCCCATCATTCCGGCGGCTTTGGCGACGTTACGGCTCAGGCCCGGATGGAAATCTACGCCGTGGCTCATCGGGACGTGGCCCATATGCTCTACGCCGCCAATCAGGCATACGCTGGCGTCGCCGGTCATGATCATGCGTGCCGCGTCGTGAAGCGCCTGCATGGAAGAACCGCACAGCCGATTGACCGTGGTGGCGGGTACCGAATGCGGGATTTCCGCCAGCAGCGCCGCGTTGCGGGCAATATTGAAGCCCTGTTCCAGAGTCTGCTGAACGCAGCCCCAGTAAATATCGTCAATCGTGCTGGCTTCAAGGGATGGGTTGCGTGAAAGCAGGCTACGCATCAGGTGCGCGGAGAGATCTTCTGCGCGCACGTGGCGAAAGGCGCCGCCCTTTGAACGGCCCATCGGGGTACGAACTGCATCGACAATGACAACCTGTTCCATTGTGACTCCTTAAGCCTTTTTCAGGTCGCCTGGCGCACGGGCAGGCTCAACCGGTGGATAGTACGGTTCGTTATGACGCGCTTTGCTGCGCAATCCTTCCGGCACGTCGTATAGCGGGCCGAGATGCTGATACTGCTGGGCCATATCGAGATATTTTGCGCTACCGAGCGTATCCAGCCAGCGGAACGCGCCGCCGTGGAACGGAGGGAAGCCCAGGCCATAAACCAGCGCCATATCGGCTTCTGCCGGGGTGGCGATAATGCCCTCTTCGAGACAGCGCACCACTTCGTTGACCATGGGGATCATCATGCGGGCGATAATCTCTTCATCGCTGAAATCACGCTTCGGCTGGCTGACTTCCGCCAGCAGGCTATCGACTGCGGTATCCTCTTCCTTCTTCGGCTTACCTTTACTGTCTTCTTTGTAGCGCCAGAAGCCGAGGCCATTTTTCTGGCCGAAACGGTTAGCGTCGAACAGCGCATCGATCGCATCGCGATAATCTTTCTGCATCCGCTGCGGGAAGCCCGCCGCCATGACCGCCTGCGCGTGATGCGCGGTATCAATGCCAACGACGTCCAGCAGATAGGCCGGGCCCATCGGCCAGCCAAACTGCTTCTCCATCACTTTATCGACTTTGCGGAAGTCCGCGCCGTCGCGCAGCAGCTGGCTGAAACCGGCGAAGTAGGGGAACAGCACGCGGTTAACAAAGAAACCGGGGCAGTCGTTGACCACAATCGGCGTTTTGCCCATTTTGCTGGCCCAGGCGACCACTTTCGCAATGGTTTCGTCCGAGCTTTTCTCGCCGCGAACGATCTCGACCAGCGGCATCCGGTGTACCGGGTTAAAGAAGTGCATACCGCAGAAGTTTTCCGGGCGCTTCAGTACGCTGGCCAACTCGCTGATGGGAATGGTGGAGGTATTCGAAGCCAGCACGGTATCCGGGCGGACTTTGTCTTCCGTTTCCGCCAGCACCGCTTTTTTCACTTTCGGATTCTCAACAACGGCTTCGACCACGACGTCCACGCGTTCAAAGCCGGCGTAATCCAGGGTTGGCTGAATAGTAGAAATGACGCCAGCCATCTTAAGACCGTCGATTTTGCCGCGCTCAAGCTGTTTATTCAGCAGCTTGGCCGCTTCGGTCATGCCCAGCGTCAGCGATTTGTCGTTGATATCTTTCATGACGACCGGCACGCCTTTCCAGGCTGACTGGTATGCAATGCCGCCGCCCATAATTCCCGCGCCCAGCACGGCCGCGTGTTTTGGCGTGTCGATATCTTTCGTCAGCTTCTTCGCTTTTGCTTTGACGTACTGATCGTTAAGGAAGATACCTACCAGCGCACGCGCCTCGTTGGTATGCGCCAGCGGGACGAAACTTTTATTTTCCAGATCCAGCGCTTCTTCGCGGCCAAAGCGGGCGGCGGCTTCGATGGTTTTAACGGCGGTAATCGGGGCCGGGTAGTGCTTCCCGGCGGTTTGCGCCACCATGCCTTTGGCGATGGTAAAACTCATCGCGGCTTCAATTTTACTCAGATGCAGCGGCTCCAGCTTCGGCTGGCGCTTCGCCTTCCAGTCCAGGTCGCCTTTAATAGCCTGACGCAGAATCGCGACCGCGCCATCGATCAGTTTTTCATGCTTAACCACGCCATCGACGAGGCCGATTTTTAAGGCCTGTTCGGCGCCAACGTCTTTGCCGGCGGCAATGATTTCCAGCGCGCTGTCCGCGCCAAGCATCCGCGGCATCCGCACCGAGCCGCCAAAGCCCGGCATGATGCCCAGCTTCGTTTCCGGCAGACCAATGCGCAGATCCGGCGTCGCCAGGCGATAATCGGTCGCCAGCACGCATTCGCAGCCGCCGCCCAACGCATAGCCGTTGACGGCGGAGATGGTCGGAAGCGGCAAATCTTCCAGGCGATTAAATACGCTATTAGCGAAATGCAGCCACTGGCTGAGCTGTTCTTCGGGAACCAGGAACAGAGAAAGAAATTCGGTGATATCCGCGCCGACAATAAAAGCGGCTTTCTCGGAGCGTAGCAGCAGCCCTTGCAGATTTTTTTGTTTTTCAAGTACGTCCAGCGCTTCACCGAGGCTGGCTACGGTTGCGGTATCGAGCTTGTTGACCGAGCCGGGGGCATCAAATACCAGTTCGGCAATGCCGTCTTCCCGCCAGTCGAGGTACAGGGTGTCGCCTTTGTAGAGCATGTCAGTCTCCTGAATCCAGCAATATGATCTGGTCGTACCAGATGAGACGGAGTGTGGATTTTATGTTAAGAAATTGCAAATAAGACTTTAAATAAATGCTGGTCGGATCACACCCGGTAGAGATCACCCCGTTTGAGGTCATTGTGCTAAGATGCGAAGCATCACGATCTCATAAAATCAAAGGATAAATGATGGAATCCCTTGCCGGTCTCTATAAAAATCATATCGTTACCTTACAAGAACGCACCCGCGATGTTCTGGCCCGCTTTAAGCTGGATGCCCTGCTGATCCACTCCGGTGAACTGGTCAACGTCTTTCTTGACGATCATCCGTATCCGTTCAAGGTCAATCCCCAGTTCAAAGCCTGGGTGCCGGTTACGCAGGTCCCTAACTGCTGGCTGCTGGTGGACGGCGTCAACAAACCCAAACTGTGGTTCTATCTGCCGGTCGACTACTGGCATAACGTGGAACCGCTGCCGACCTCATTCTGGACCGAAGAGGTGGATGTGATTGCCCTGCCGAAAGCGGATGGTATCGGCAGCCAGCTGCCTGCCGCGCGCGGCAATATTGCCTATATCGGGCCGGTGCCGGAACGTGCGTTGGGGTTAGATATCGCGGCGGATAAAATCAACCCGAAAGGGGCGATCGATTATCTGCACTACTATCGTTCTTATAAAACTGACTATGAGCTGGCCTGCATGCGCGAAGCGCAGAAGTCAGCGGTTAACGGTCATCAGGCCGCTCATGAAGCGTTCCTCTCCGGGATGAGCGAGTTTGATATCAACCAGGCCTATCTGACCGCGACCGGCCATCGCGACACCGATGTACCGTACAGCAACATTGTGGCGCTGAACGAACATGCCTCCGTGCTGCATTACACGAAGCTGGATCATCGCGCGCCGGCGGAATTGCGCAGCTTCCTGCTGGATGCGGGCGCGGAATATAACGGCTATGCGGCGGATCTGACGCGTACCTGGGCGGCGCATGGCGATAGTGACTATGCTCAACTGATTAAAGACGTTAATGAGGAACAGCTGGCGCTGATTAGCACCATGAAGGCGGGCGTGAGCTACGTGGATTATCATGTCCAGTTCCATCAGCGTATTGCCAAACTGCTGCGCAAACATCAGATAGTCAAAGATATGAGCGAAGAAGCGATGGTGGAAAACGACCTGACCGGACCGTTTATGCCACACGGCATTGGTCATCCTTTAGGTCTCCAGGTTCATGATGTCGCGGGTTTTATGCAGGATGATTCGGGTACCCATCTGGCCGCGCCGGCAAAATATCCTTACCTGCGCTGCACGCGCGTACTGCAGCCGCGGATGGTATTGACGATTGAACCGGGCATCTACTTTATTGAATCGCTGCTGGCGCCGTGGCGCGAAGGGCAGTTCAGCAAACACTTCAACTGGCAGAAAATTGAAGCGCTGAAACCGTTTGGCGGTATTCGTATTGAAGACAACGTTGTGATCCACGAAAACAGTATTGAAAACATGACGCGCGATCTGAAACTGGCGTAATGGAAAGCTGGTTGATACCGGCCGCGCCGGCCACCTTTGTGGAAGAGATCAAAAAGAGCCGCTTTATCACGCTGTTGGCGCACACCGACGGCGTAGCGGCGGCAAAGGCGTTTGTCGAGTCAGTCAGGGCGGATCACCCGGATGCCCGTCACCACTGCGTGGCGTGGGTCGCCGGGCCTCCGAATGACTCGCAGCAGCTGGGGTTTTCCGACGATGGCGAACCGGCGGGGACGGCGGGTAAACCGATGCTGGCGCAGCTGATGGGTAGCGGCGTCGGCGAGATAACCGCTGTCGTCGTGCGCTACTACGGTGGTATTCTGCTGGGCACCGGCGGCCTGGTCAAAGCGTACGGCGGCGGTGTGCACCAGGCGCTTGCGCTGCTGACAACACAGCGCAAGACGCCGCTGACCGCGTATACTTTGCAGTGTGAATACGGGCAGTTGGCCGGGATTGAAACGCTGTTGGCTCAGTTCTCAGGGAAAATTGTCGAAAGCGAATATCAAGCGTCTGTTCAGCTGCGCGTGGCGCTTCCTCAGGCTGAAGTGGCGCTATTTTCAGCAAAACTGGCTGATTTTAGTCGCGGTTCGTTGCAATTACTGAAGATTGACGAATAATCCCCACCTGATTTTTTTGCATATCAAAGGAAGCGCCAGAGATGCATTTTCGCGCGATAACCCGAATCGTTGGACTGCTGGTCATTTTGTTTTCGGGGACAATGATCCTCCCGGGATTAATAGCCCTGATATATCGCGATGGTGCGGGGCGGGCGTTTACCCAGACCTTTTTTGTTGCCCTGGCGATCGGCTCGCTGCTGTGGTGGCCCAACCGTCGTGAGAAGGGTGAACTGAAATCCCGCGAAGGGTTTCTCATCGTCGTGCTGTTCTGGACGGTGCTCGGAAGCGTCGGTTCGCTGCCCTTTATCTTCTCTGAACAGCCCAACCTGAGCATTACGGATGCCTTCTTTGAATCCTTCTCGGGTCTGACAACGACCGGGGCAACCACGCTGGTTGGATTAGATTCGTTACCCCACGCCATTCTTTTCTATCGTCAGATGCTGCAATGGTTTGGCGGGATGGGGATAATCGTGCTGGCGGTAGCGATACTGCCGATACTGGGCGTCGGGGGGATGCAGCTGTATCGGGCGGAAATGCCCGGGCCGCTGAAAGATAACAAGATGCGGCCGCGCATTGCTGAGACGGCGAAAACGCTGTGGCTTATCTATGTCTTACTGACGGTGGCCTGTGCGCTGGCGCTGTGGTTTGCCGGCATGCCGGCGTTCGACGCCATCGGGCACAGTTTCTCGACGATTGCGATTGGCGGATTCTCCACCCATGACGCCAGCGTGGGCTACTTTAATAGCCCAACGATTAACTCCATTATTGCGATTTTCTTGCTGATATCGGGCTGTAACTACGGCCTGCACTTTTCATTACTCAGCGGGCGTAGCCTGAAAGTGTACTGGCGCGATCCCGAATTCCGCATGTTCATCGGCGTGCAGCTCACGCTGGTGGTGGTATGTACCCTGGTGCTGTGGCTGCATGACGTCTACAGTTCGGCGCTCATGACGGTGAATCAGGCGTTCTTTCAGGTTGTATCGATGGCGACAACGGCGGGCTTCACGACCGACAGCATTGCGCGCTGGCCGCTATTTTTACCGGTCCTCCTCCTCTGTTCGGCTTTTATCGGCGGCTGTGCCGGGTCGACTGGCGGTGGTTTGAAGGTTATCCGTATTCTTCTGCTTTTCAAGCAGGGTAACCGTGAGCTTAAACGGCTGGTACATCCTAACGCGGTATACAGTATTAAACTGGGGAACCGCGCGCTGCCGGAACGTATCCTGGAAGCCGTCTGGGGATTCTTCTCCGCCTATGCGCTGGTGTTTATCATTAGTATGCTGGCGATTATCGCCACCGGCGTGGATGATTTCTCGGCCTTTGCTTCGGTCGTTGCGACGCTGAATAACCTTGGCCCTGGGCTGGGCGTGGTGGCGGATAACTTTGCGACGATGAACCCTGTCGCAAAATGGATCTTGATTGCTAATATGCTGTTTGGTCGTCTGGAAGTGTTCACCTTGCTGGTGCTATTTACTCCGACTTTCTGGCGCGAATAACAGGAGTGCCTGTGAAAACTTTGATTCTCTTTTCTACCCGCGACGGACAGACGCGTGAAATAGCTTCCTATCTGGCATCTGAATTAAAAGAGCAGGGGATTGATGCGGACACGATCGATCTCAACCGCACCAATGAAGTGGAGTGGCCCTTATACGATCGTGTCGTCATCGGCGCATCAATCCGCTATGGTCATTTTCATCCCGCCTTAGAACGGTTTGTAAAAACGCATCTTCAGTCGCTGCAGGCGCTACCGGGCGCCTTTTTCTCGGTCAACCTCGTCGCGCGTAAGCCAGAAAAACGAACGCCGCAGACCAACAGCTACACCCGCAAGTTTCTGCTTAACTCGCCGTGGCAGCCGCAGCACTGCGCGGTGTTTGCCGGCGCGCTCCGCTATCCACGCTATCGTTGGTACGATCGGTTTATGATTCGCCTTATTATGAAGATGACCGGCGGCGAAACGGATGTCACTAAAGAAGTGGTGTATACCGACTGGCAGCAGGTGGGCAGATTTGCGCGGGAAATTGCGCAAATGACCAGCAAATAGCGCGTTAAATCACCCTGGTGATGGAAAGTTGAGCGAACGAAAAGTTTTTTGAAATTTCCCCTTGTCACTTCGGAATTACTCCCTATAATGCGCTCCCACTGACACGGAACAACGGCTTACAGCCCGCCGGGTCAGCGGGATTCAGCGATG
>NZ_JBEAFN010000004.1:0-96942 GCF_040061795.1 Klebsiella sp. GN_Kp190 | reverse complement strand
GGGCGGCGCTTGACGCGCCTTGCCCGGGCTACAGATTCGTGCGTTCTGCAGGTTTGGCAGCCTGGACAGATGCGCAGCATCGCCTCCGGGAAATGCTCCCTGTGGGAAAAATTCCTCACGACATTTTCTGCACAATCGGCTATCTTGTTTAGCATATAAAACACCATGACCGGTTAATACCTTTCTTCAGGCATTATTACGGTCTGAAAGTTAAGCCAGTGAAACGAGACTGCAAGATGAGCGTAATGTTTGACCCGGAAGCGGCGATTTATCCTTTTCCTCCGAAGCCCATGCCGTTAAACCGCGATGAGAAGCACTTTTATCGCGAAAAAATTAAACGCCTGCTGCGCGAGCGCGATGCGGTGATGGTGGCCCATTACTATACCGACCCTGAAATTCAGCAGCTGGCCGAAGAGACCGGCGGCTGTATCTCCGATTCTCTGGAGATGGCGCGCTTCGGCGCCCGACATTCTGCCTCGACGCTGTTGGTTGCCGGCGTGCGCTTTATGGGAGAAACGGCGAAAATCCTCAGCCCGGAAAAAACCATCCTGATGCCCACGCTCCACGCGGAGTGCTCGCTCGATCTGGGCTGCCCGATCGAGGAGTTTAGCGCTTTCTGCGATGCGCATCCGGATCGTACGGTCGTGGTCTACGCCAACACTTCAGCGGCGGTAAAGGCGCGCGCCGACTGGGTTGTGACGTCGAGCATCGCCGTGGAACTCATTGAGCATCTTGATAGCATGGGTGAAAAAATCATCTGGGCGCCGGACCGCCATTTAGGTAGCTATGTGCAGAAACAGACCGGCGCCGACGTACTGTGCTGGCAGGGCGCCTGCATCGTTCATGATGAATTCAAAACTCAAGCGCTGGCGAGAATGCGGGCGCTTTATCCGCAGGCCGCGGTGCTGGTTCACCCGGAATCACCGCAGGCGATTGTCGATATGGCTGACGCGGTGGGGTCAACCAGCCAGTTGATCAATGCCGCTAAAACGCTGCCGCACAAGCAGCTCATCGTCGCCACCGACCGCGGCATTTTCTACAAAATGCAGCAGGCGGTACCGGAAAAAGAGCTGCTGGAAGCGCCTACGGCAGGCGAAGGGGCAACCTGTCGCAGCTGCGCCCACTGTCCGTGGATGGCGATGAACGGCCTGCAGGCGATTGCGGAAGGGCTGGAAAAGGGAGGCGTTGAACATGAAATTCACGTTGATGAACAGCTGCGAACCGGGGCGCTGGTTCCGCTAAACAGAATGCTCGATTTTGCGGCTACACTTCGGGGATAGCTCATTACTGCGTTACAGAACGCTCTGGGGATAAGATGGATTTTTTTAGTACGCAGAACATATTAGTGCATATACCCATTGGCGCCGGAGGATATGACCTGTCGTGGATTGAAGCGGTAGGCACCGTCGCAGGATTGCTGTGCATCTGGCTGGCGAGCCTGGAGAAGATTGCCAACTATGTCTTTGGGCTGATCAACGTCACGCTGTTTGCCATTATCTTCTTTCAGATCCAGCTCTACGCCAGCCTTCTGCTGCAGATCTTTTTCTTCGCGGCCAACGTCTACGGCTGGTACGCCTGGTCACGACAAACCAGCGATAACCAGGCGGAACTGCAAATCCGCTGGCTGCCGCTGCCGAAAGCGTTAGGCTGGCTGGCGGCCTGCGTGGTGGCGATTGGCCTGATGACGGTATTTATCGATCCGGTTTTTGCGTTTCTGACCAGGATTGCCGTCGCGCTGATGCACACCCTGGGCCTGCAGGTTGCTATGCCGGAGCTGCAGCCAGACGCGTTCCCGTTCTGGGACTCCTGCATGATGGTTCTCTCGGTTGCGGCGATGATCCTGATGACGCGCAAATACGTCGAAAACTGGCTGCTGTGGGTGATTATCAACGTCATCAGCGTGGTTATTTTCGCCCTGCAGGGCGTTTATGCGATGTCGCTCGAATATCTGCTGCTGACCTTCATCGCCCTCAACGGCAGCCGTATGTGGATTAACAGCGCGCGTGAGCGCGGCTCTCACGCGTTTTCCCGTTAATGGTGATGATGATGTCCATGCCCGGCGTGCGTCATGTTCAGACGGCACTCCGGGCCGCTGCAGGGCTGATACTCCATCTGAACCGTAATGTGTTCAATTTCATACTTATGCTGTAAGAAGCCCTGGATTCGTTCAAGCAGGCCGTCGTGATCGTGCGGCGGTACCACCTGCACGTGCAGCGTCATCACCGTTTTTTCTCCAACCAGCCACGCATGAACGTGGTGTACGTCGCGAACTTCAGGTATCGAGCGGCGCAAATCGCGCTTTAAGGCGTCGACGTCAAGCGAACGCGGCGCGCCCTCCAGCAGCTCATTAACGCTCTCCTGCAGCAAACGCCATGCGCTGCGCAGAACCAGGCACGATACCAGCACGGACAGAATAGGATCGATAGGCGTCCAGCCGGTGGTGATGATCACGATTGCGGCAATAATGGCCCCAACCGAACCGAGTAGATCCCCCAGCACATGCAGAGCGGCGGCCCGCACGTTGAGGTTACGCTCTTCACTGCCGCGATGGAGGATCCAGAAGGCCAGAATATTGGCCAGCAG
This sequence comes from Klebsiella sp. GN_Kp190, assembly GCF_040061795.1. Lineage (NCBI taxonomy): Bacteria > Pseudomonadati > Pseudomonadota > Gammaproteobacteria > Enterobacterales > Enterobacteriaceae > Klebsiella > Klebsiella sp. GN_Kp190. The sequence goes on along the minus strand of NZ_JBEAFN010000004.1, from coordinate 94,359 downwards.
GCCGGCAACGGCGATGATCATCATGGTTTTACCGGCTACCGGTTGCGGATGATGAAAACGCTGAATGGCCTCCCAGACGATTAATATCGTAATGACCACTAAGGCGATAGCATTGAGAAAGGCCGCCAGCGTGGTCAGCCGCAGCCAGCCAAAGGTGTGTTGAGCATTAGGCGGGCGACTGGCGAAACGCACGGCCAGAAAGGCGAACAGCAGCGCTGCGGCGTCCGTCAGCATATGCCCGGCATCGGCCAGCAGCGCCAGCGAACCTGAAATGAGTCCGCCTGCAACCTCAACCAACATGAATCCGGCCGTGACGCAGAACGCCAGCAGCAGCCGACGGGCATTATTATCTTCGGTGGATTGCGGAGAATTATGCGAGTGTGATTGCCCCATGGTGCCATCCCTACATTATTATTTTGATGATTACTTTATGACATGATTCACCTCTTGGGGTGAAAAAATGAAAAAAGGAGAGCCTTAGCTCTCCTTCCGGGCGGATACCGCGCAGATTATTGGGTGGTACCGTCGGTTTTCGTCGCCTCGTCCTGGCCGACCTTTTTATCGGTATCCGGGCAGCGGCCATCTTTGCACATTGAGTTCTTGTGGACTTCATCGCTCGACATCCCGTCGTGGTTCATGGTGGAGCCGTTGGGGTGGAGCATGGTGCCGCCGGTATCGGTGGAACCGGCGTTAATTTTACCGTTGTCCACGTTGTTTGGCGCCACGTTTTCACGCGCGTCGGGGGCAACCTGACCCGCGTCGGCTGCCGAATTGGCCTGCCCGTTGTTCGACTGCGCGCCGGTATCGGCGGCCAGCGCCGCGCCGCTGGCCAGGCCCAGGGTTGCTGCGAGGAGAAGACTGGTTAGCTTGTTCATTTTCATTGGATGCTCCTGTTATATCGATTTACCGAATTACCTCTTCCAACAGTGCATTGCCGGAGGTTCTACTCGTTGTGGTTAAAGCTTCGCTGTTAGCGAGCGGCATTAATATATAATGCTGAATGCTAAAGAAAATTAAGTTCTAACAGTTAAAAATTATAGCTTGTGGCCACTATTCCGCGACTTTATGGCGTTTTTTAGCCTATTTCCAGGAATATTCTGCCGCTAGTGTAAAATCACGTTTACACTTTTTGAGTGAAGAGATAGATTGGAGGGATTGCATTTAACTAGATAAGTATGGCAACGCTGGAAATAAGATGAATTATCAGAACGACGATTTACGCATTAAAGAGATCAACGAATTATTACCTCCCGTTGCGCTCCTGGAAAAATTCCCCGCTACCGAAAACGCCGCCAACACCGTTGCGCATGCGCGCAAAGCGATCCACCAGATCCTTAAAGGTCATGACGATCGGCTGCTGGTCGTGATCGGTCCATGCTCCATTCACGATCCGGCGGCGGCAAAAGAGTATGCCGAGCGTCTGCTCGCGCTTCGCGAAGAGCTTAAAGGCGAGCTGGAAATCGTGATGCGCGTGTATTTTGAAAAACCGCGCACCACAGTGGGCTGGAAAGGGCTGATCAACGATCCGCATATGGATAACAGCTTCCGCATCAACGATGGTCTGCGGATCGCGCGCAAGCTGCTGCTTGATATTAACGACAGCGGACTGCCAGCGGCCGGGGAGTTCCTCGATATGATCACCCCGCAGTATCTTGCCGACCTGATGAGCTGGGGCGCGATTGGCGCGCGTACCACCGAGTCACAGGTGCACCGCGAACTCTCTTCCGGCCTCTCCTGCCCGGTAGGCTTTAAAAACGGCACAGATGGCACCATTAAAGTCGCTATCGACGCCATCAATGCCGCCGGCGCGCCGCACTGTTTCCTGTCGGTGACCAAATGGGGACATTCGGCGATTGTGAACACCAGCGGCAATAGCGATTGCCATATTATCCTGCGCGGCGGTAAAGAGCCGAACTACAGCGCGCAGCACGTGGCAGAAGTGAAGGTGGGTCTGGCGAAAGCAGGCCTGCCCGCTCAGATCATGATCGATTTCAGCCATGCCAACTCCAGCAAACAGTTTAAAAAGCAGATGGATGTCGGCACAGACGTATGCCAGCAGGTTGCCGGCGGCGAGCGGGCGATTATGGGCGTGATGATCGAAAGCCATCTGGTGGAAGGCAATCAGAGCCTCGACAGCGGTGAGCCGCTGGCCTACGGTAAAAGCATTACTGATGCCTGTATCGGATGGGAAGATACCGATACGCTGCTTCGTCAGCTGGCGAATGCGGTAAAAGCGCGCCGCGGTTAGGTTTTACGGCGAGTCTCAAAATAAAAAAGCGTGGAGGGTTCCACGCTTTTTTTACATCCCGCGAAAATTACTTCGCTTTACCCTGGTTCGCTACGGCAGCGGCTTTCGCGGCGATCTCGTCGGCGTTACCCAGATAGTAATGTTTAATAGGCTTGAAGTTCTCGTCGAACTCATACACCAGCGGTACGCCGGTCGGGATGTTCAGTTCGAGGATCTCTGCTTCGCCCATGTTGTCGAGGTATTTCACCAGCGCGCGCAGGGAGTTACCGTGAGCGGCAATAATCACGCGCTCACCGCTTTTCAGACGCGGCAGAATGGTTTCATTCCAGTACGGTACGACGCGGTCGATGGTCAGCGCCAGGCTCTCGGTGGTAGGCAGCTCAGCGTCGGTCAGTTTTGCATAGCGCGGATCGTGACCCGGGTAGCGCTCGTCGTCTTTGGTCAGCTCCGGCGGCGTTACCGCAAAGCCGCGACGCCACTGCTTAACCTGCTCGTCACCGTATTTTTCAGCGGTTTCCGCTTTATTGAGGCCCTGCAGCGCACCGTAGTGACGCTCGTTCAGTTTCCAGGACTTTTCTACCGGCAGCCAGGCCTGATCCAGTTCGTCCAGCACGTTCCACAGGGTGTGGATGGCACGTTTCAGCACAGAGGTATAAGCAAAGTCGAAGCTGAAGCCTTCTTCTTTCAGCAGCTTACCGGCCGCTTTTGCTTCACCCACGCCTTTTTCAGACAGGTCAACGTCATACCAACCGGTGAAACGGTTTTCGTTGTTCCATTGGCTTTCGCCGTGACGAACGAGTACCAGCTTAGTTACAGCCATACACTTACTCCTCAATACACGTCATCTTTCTCGCCGCCTTGATGCGACCCGAAATCTGTAGTGTGTATATTTATTGATTGATAACTATTCTCATTATATTGCCGCGACTTACCTCACGGCAATGCTTATCCCTAACCATAGCGAAAATAGTCGCTCAGTGTAAGGTGCTTGTAAAACAGAGGTTATGTTTTTGTCTGTAAGTGGCGTATTTTTCAGCGAAAGGATAAAAAAAGCCCTCTATCAGGAGGGCTGGGTATTATTTCGCAATAAACTGATATTCCGTCAGGCTGACGTACTCTTCGCCGGGGCGCAGTACGCAGTCCGGCTGCGGCCATTCCGGATGGTTCGGTGAATCCGGCAGGAACTCGCTCTCCAGAGCCAGACCTTGCCAGTCAGCGTAAGGCTGCGCCGTGCGCGACGGCGTGCCGGCCAAATAGTTGCCGGAGTAGAACTGCAGCGCCGGAGCGGAGGTATAGACCGTCATCTGCAGCTTTTCGTCCTGCGACCAGACGTGAGCAGCCGGGCTTTTGGCATCGCCCAGCGCCTGGAGCAGAAAGGCGTGGTCGTAACCTTTAACCTTTTGCTGGTCTTCATCGCGCAGGAAATCGTCCGCCAGCATCTTCGGCGTGCGGAAATCGAAGCTGGTCAGGGTGACGTTTTGCAAATCGCCTCCCGGAATACCGTCGCTCTCAACGGGCAGATACGCATCGCCAAAGATTTGCAGCTTATGGCTACGCACGTCGCTCTGCACGCCATCAAGATTGAAATAGACGTGGTTGGTCAGGTTTACCGGGCAGGGCTGATCAACGGTGGCGCGATACTCGATGGAGATGCGATTATCGTCGGTCAGCCGGTAGTGCGCCGTAGCCGTCAGATTGCCGGGGAACCCCTGATCGCCATCGTGGGAGGAGAGTGAAAACAGCGCGTGACGATCGTCGGCGCTGACAATCTGCCAGCGGCGCTTATCAAAACCTTCAGGACCGCCGTGCAACTGATGGCCGGCCTCGTTGGAGGGCGTCAGATTAACGCTACGGCCATCAAGGGAAAAGTGGCTGTTGGCGATACGGTTCGCGTAACGGCCTACGGAAGCGCCGAGATAGGCGGCCTGGCGCGTGTAGTCGCCAGGGGTCGCGCAGCCGAGCAGCGCTTCGCGTACGCTGCCGTCGGCCAGCGTCACTCGCGCGGAGAGCAGCGTCGCGCCCCAGTCCATTACGGTGACCGTCATGCCTGCGTCGTTACGCAGGGTGAGGAGATTCCACGGCTGGCCGTCCGGCGCCAGCTCCGTTGTTGGGTTTAGCATTGTCCAGCTCCCTGCGACGGTTTGCAGACGTAAAAGGTCTCTTTGATACCGGTTTTCGCTTCATACTCTTTGGCAACGGCCTGCTGTACGGTCTCGACCAGATCTTCCGGCACCAGGGCGACGATACAGCCGCCGAAACCGCCGCCGGTCATGCGAACGCCGCCTTTATCGCCGATGGTCGCCTTGACGATGTCCACCAGGGTATCAATCTGCGGGACGGTGATTTCAAAATCATCGCGCATGGAGGCGTGGGATTCCGCCATCAGCTCGCCCATCCGCAGCAGGTCGCCTTTTTCCAGCGCCGCTGCGGCTTCTACGGTGCGGGCGTTTTCAGTCAGCACGTGGCGAACGCGTTTGGCGACCACCGGGTCAAGCTCGTGGGCGACGGCGTTGAACTCTTGCAACGTGACGTCGCGCAGGGCCGGCTGCTGGAAGAAACGCGCGCCGGTTTCACACTGCTCGCGGCGAGTGTTGTATTCGCTGCCGACCAGAGTGCGCTTAAAGTTACTGTTAATAATCACCACCGCGACGCCTTTCGGCATCGAGACCGCTTTGGTCCCCAAGGAGCGGCAGTCGATCAGCAGCGCGTGATCTTTTTTACCGAGCGCGGAGATCAGCTGGTCCATAATGCCGCAGTTGCAGCCGACGAACTGGTTTTCCGCTTCCTGGCCGTTCAGCGCGATTTGCGCGCCGTCGAGCGGCAGATGGTACAGCTGCTGGAACACGGTGCCGACGGCGACTTCCAGCGAAGCCGAGGAGCTTAACCCCGCGCCCTGCGGCACGTTGCCGCTGATGACCAGATCCGCGCCGCCGAAAGCGTTATTCCGCTGCTGGAGATGCTTCACCACGCCGCGGACATAGTTTGACCACTGCTGGGTATCGTGGCTGGTAATCGGCGAGTCGAGAGAGAATTCATCGGTCTGATTGTCGTAATCGGCGGCAATCACCCGCACGGTACGATCGTCGCGCGGCGCACAGGCGATGACCGTCTGGTAATCAATGGCGCAGGGCAGCACGAACCCATCGTTATAGTCGGTATGCTCGCCGATCAGGTTAACGCGGCCAGGGGCCTGGATAACATGGCTGGCCGGATAGCCAAATTTCTCAGCAAACAGGGCTTGGGTTTTCTCTTTCAGACTCATAGTTATACTCCGGATTCGCGAAAATGGACGTCGCTCACAGCGCGCAGACGTTCGGCGGCCTGCTCGGCCGTCAGGTCACGCTGGGTTTCAGCCAGCATTTCATAGCCGACCATAAATTTACGCACCGTCGCGGAGCGCAGCAGCGGCGGATAAAAATGCGCGTGCAGCTGCCAGTGATTATTCTCTTCATCGTTAAACGGCGCGCCGTGCCAGCCCATAGAGTAGGGGAATGAGCACTGGAACAGGTTGTCGTAACGGCTGGTCAGCTTTTTCAGCGCCAGCGCGAGGTCGCTGCGCTGGTCATCGGTTAAATCAGTCAGGCGCTGTACGTGCGCTTTCGGCAACAGCAGCGTCTCGAAGGGCCACGCTGCCCAGTAAGGGACCACCGCGAGCCAGTGTTCGGTCTCGACGACGGTGCGGCTACCGTCGGCTAATTCGCGCTGCGCGTAATCCACCAGCATCGGCGCGCCGTGCTCGGTGAAGTACGCTTTTTGCAGACGATCTTCGCGTTCCGCCTCGTTAGGCAGAAAGCTGTTTGCCCACACCTGGCCATGCGGATGTGGGTTGGAGCAGCCCATTGCCGCGCCTTTATTTTCAAAGACCTGCACCCACGGGTAGGTTTTCCCGAGGTCGGCGGTCTGCTCCTGCCACGTTTTAACCACGCCTTCCAGCGCCTCTACGCTCAGTTCCGGCAGCGTTTTGCTGTGGTCTGGCGAGAAGCAGATGACCCGGCTGGTACCGCGGGCGCTCTGACAGCGCATAAGCGGGTCGTCGCTTTCCGGGGCGTCAGGGGTATCGGTCATCAAAGCCGCAAAGTCATTGGTAAAAACAAACGTACCGGTGTAGTTCGGGTTTTTGTCGCCGGTGACGCGGGTATTACCCGGGCACAGGAAACAGTCCGGGTCGTGCGCGGGCAAGGTCTGTTTTGCCGGCGTTTCCTGCGCCCCCTGCCAGGGGCGCTTGGCGCGATGCGGAGAAACCAGAATCCACTGCCCGGTTAACGGGTTATAACGACGATGTGGATGGTCGACGGGGTTAAATACGCTCATGAAGGTTCCTTAGTCGGGATAACCCTGCGGATGACGGGACTGCCAGTGCCAGGTGTCCTGCGCCATTTCGTCAAGGTTGCGCGTCACGCGCCAGTTCAGCTCGCGATCGGCCTTTTCAGCGTCCGCCCAGTAGGCCGGGAGGTCGCCTTCGCGGCGCGGTGCGAAGTGGTAGTTAATCGGTTTGCCGCAGGCTTTGCTAAATGCGTTGACCACGTCGAGCACGCTGCTGCCGACGCCTGCGCCAAGGTTATAGATATGCACGCCGGCTTTATCGGCCAGTTTTTCCATCGCCGCGACGTGGCCGTCTGCCAGGTCCATCACGTGAATGTAGTCGCGTACGCCGGTGCCATCTTCGGTTGGGTAGTCGTTGCCGAATACCGCCAGCGATTCACGACGGCCAACCGCGACCTGCGCGATATACGGCATCAGGTTGTTCGGAATACCCTGCGGATCTTCCCCCATATCGCCCGACGGATGCGCGCCGACCGGATTGAAGTAGCGCAGCAGCGCGATGCTCCAGTCCGGCTGCGCTTTTTGCAGGTCGGTCAGGATCTGCTCAACCATCAGCTTGCTTTTACCGTAAGGGCTCTGAGGCGTACCGGTCGGGAAGCTTTCGACGTAAGGGATTTTGGGCTGGTCGCCGTAGACGGTCGCGGAGGAGCTGAAAATAAAGTTTTTCACGCCCGCGGCGCGCATGGCGGAAACGAGTTTCAGTGTGCCGGTTACGTTGTTGTCGTAGTACTCGAGCGGCTTAGCGACGGATTCTCCGACGGCTTTCAGGCCGGCGAAATGGATCACCGCTTCAATGGCGTGATCGTGGAGAATTTCCGTCATCAGCGCTTCGTTACGAATGTCGCCTTCGACAAAGGTGGCGCTTTTCCCGCCGAGACGTTCAATGATTGGCAATACGCTGCGCTTACTGTTGCAGAGATTGTCGAGAATAATCACTTCGTGTCCCTGCAGTAGCAGTTGAACGCAGGTGTGACTTCCAATGTAACCGCTACCACCTGTAACCAGTACTTTCATGATTCGCTCCAATAGGCTTATCGTGTGAGAAGAAGATAGCATACCAAAGAAGCCAAAAGTGTGACACAGGCCAAATTGGTGGAATCGTTTACACTAAAATTTTTAAACAGCCCATTTGAGTTTTTTTGTTTTAAAAACAGGGTGATGTTATGTCTGGTAGCTATTATTCTGAAAAAAACAGGGATCAGCAGACCCCTGTACAGGCTTAATTTTACAGCGGATCCAGCTGGTAAGTGTAACCGTCTCCACTACTCACAAAGGCCAGTCGGTGGGTGATACAGTCCGGGGCGTCTTCGGCGTGATGAGAGACAAACAGCAGCTGCGTCGCCCCTTCGCCAATCAGCACATCAACGAAGCGGCGCACCAGCTGGCGGTTGAGCGGGTCCAGCCCCTGCAGCGGTTCGTCAAGGATCAGCAGAGTGGGATGTTTGACCAGGGCGCGGACGATCAGCGCCAGCCGCTGCTGCCCCCAGGAGAGGCTATGGAACGGCGCATCGGCGGTGCGTTTGTCGATACCCAGAATATCCAGCCAGTTCTGCACCAGCTTATGCTGCTTGTCAGATACGGCCTGATAGATGCCGATTGAGTCGAAGTAGCCGGAGAGAATCACGTTACGCACGTTGGTGCTGACGCGGTATTCAAGGTGCAGGCTGCTGCTGACGTAGCCAATATGCTTTTTGATATCCCAGATGGTTTCACCGCTGCCGCGGCGGCGGCCAAACAGGGTCAGGTCGTTGCTGTATCCCTGAGGATGGTCGCCGGCGATCAGGCTGAGCAGCGTGGATTTACCGGCGCCGTTGGGGCCGACTATCTGCCAGTGTTCGCCAGGGTTCACCGTCCAGCTCAGGCGGTTAATGATCGGACGATCGTTGTACGAAACCACGCCGTCGTTCAGCACGATGAGCGGCGCTTCGGCGTCCAGCGCAAGACGCGCTGCCGGTGCGTCCGGCTCCGGCAGCGTCATGCCGTCAAGCTTTTCGCTATGGGCGAGCTGGGCAATAAGCGCCTGCTGCAGCAGGGCCTGCTTTTCGCCGGTTTCGCTCAGCACGCAGTCCGCCAGCACCCCGGCATACTGAACGAACGCCGGGATCTCGTCAAAACGATTGAGGACCAGCACCAGGGTGATACCTTCGCCGTTCAGCGCGGCCAACATCCCGGCGAGCTGCTGGCGCGAGGCGACATCAAGACCATCGAACGGCTCATCAAGAATAAGCAGGTCGGGATCGCCCATCAGCGCCTGGCACAGCAGGGTCTTGCGCGTTTCGCCGGTAGAGAGATATTTAAAACGGCGTTCGAGCAGGTGGCTAATTGCAAACTGTTCAGCAAGGCGAGCGCAGCGGGAGGGGTCTTTAAACTCATCCTGGATAATTTCCGCCGTCGTGCGGCCGGTGTCTTCTTCTCCCGGGCTGAGCAAATCGGTGTTATTGCGCTGCCACTCATCGCTGACCAGCTTTTGCAGCTGCTCAAAAGAGAGACGGGTGATGCGCGAGAAGGTGCACTCACGCTGCCCGCTTAGCAGGGTCAGCTCGCCGGAGAGCGCCCGCGCAAGCGCCGATTTCCCGCTGCCGTTGCTGCCGACGAAAGCCCAGCTCTCGCCAGCCTGCACGCGGAGGTGTTCAATATTTAACGTTTTTGTATCGCTAAGACGAAACGTGCCTTGCGAAATTTGCAACAATGACATTGTGTATCCCACTTTTTGCAGCGATTTGTTTCAGGGATACGTCTTCGCGAGCGCAATGTCAATGCCGTTAGCACAACGTGGCAAGAATGATGCGATCGGCATTAAAATATGCTATCACCTCCGCCCCTTCCGCCAGATCGCGCGTCTGTTCCACCGGCAGGGTGGCGCAAAGGCTCTGCCCATCCGGGAGCGCCATCAGCACTTCACACTGTTCCGGCCCGCGTTCGATGTGGTTGATACGTCCGGCCAGCTGGTTGTCGGCCCGTTCCGCCTGTGCGGCATCCTGAGTAATGCCAACCCACGGCGCTTTCAGCAGCACCAGTACCTCCTGGCCTTCCTCAAGGCCCAGACGATCGGCGCTTTGGGCGGTAATCGCGACCTTAAAGCGGGTTTGGCCGTCGGCCAGCAGAACGTCAACGTGCTGCTGGACCTGCTGATGGTCGCGGCCGGTAATGGTGCCAAACCACTGGTTGCGCGCGCTGGTCTGCAGAGAGAATCGCGAAATGGCAGCCAGCAGGCTGTCGAGGGGAAGGGCGTCATCATCGCTCAGGACATCGAATGCTTTCTGCTGAATCTGCGCCAGCAGGTCGTAGAGCTGAATCAGCCGCTGCCCGTAGCGGGTGAGGACCGCGCCGCCGCCGCCTTTGCCACCGGTCGCCCGGTCAACCAGGGTCTGCTCGCTGAGCTGATTCATTTCATTAATCGCATCCCAGGCGCTTTTATAGCTAATGCCCGCGTTTTTTGCCCCCTGGCTAATCGAGCCGGTCTGTTCAATCTGTTTCAGCAGGGCGATACGGCGAGGATCGGCGAACAGGCGCTGCTGTAATTTGAGGGTAAGAAGAATTTCAGCCTGCATAATCATATCCTGATGAAAAAGGATATTGTGACCGATAGCGGTCATCTTGCAAGATGCATCTCTCACGGTGGCCTGCGGGGCACCGCACAAATGGGGCGTGTTTTTCCGGCTGAATTGGTTACAATAAACTATTCGTACTTTCTGGAGCCAACCATGTTAGAGCTATTGAAAAGTCTGGTTTTTGCCGTAGTCATGGTCCCTGTGGTGATGGCGGTCATTCTGGGCCTGATTTACGGGCTGGGCGAAGTGTTTAACCTCTTCTCCGGAGCCGGTCATAAAGACAGCAGACCGCAAAATCACTGATTTCCCCCGCGCCCGGTTCTGCCGGGCGTCCTTATTTCTTCCCCCCCTCCATTTTTCGAACGCTGATTACCCCTAATTTTCGCTGGGAAAAACCTGGCGCTATCGTTATATTGTCTATTACATAACGAACCGACGGGAGATTCAGATGACAGGTCAATGGTTACGCTTTTTTGCCGGAGCAACGTTAACGCTCTCCGTTGCGGGCCACGCGCTGGCGGAAGAGGGCAAAGTGACGGTTTTTGCCGCGGCATCGCTCACCAACGCCATGCAGGATATCGCCAAAGAGTATAAAAAAGAGAAGGGCGTGGAGGTGGTTTCTTCATTTGCCTCTTCATCGACCCTGGCACGGCAGATTGAAGCGGGGGCGCCGGCGGATCTGTTTATCTCCGCCGATCAAAAATGGATGGATTACGCGGTCGGGAAAAAGAGCATTGATACCGCCTCGCGCGCGACCCTTCTCGGTAACAGCCTGGTTGTCGTGGCGCCAAAAGCCAGCGCGCAGGGCGAGGTAAACATCAGTGATAAAACCGACTGGACCAGCCTGCTGAAAGGCGGCCGCCTGGCCGTAGGTGACCCGGAACACGTGCCTGCTGGCATCTATGCGAAAGAGGCGCTGCAAAAGCTGGGAGCCTGGGAAACCCTGTCGCCGAAGCTGGCGCCGGCAGAAGACGTGCGCGGCGCGCTGGCCCTGGTTGAACGCAGCGAAGCGCCGCTGGGGATCGTTTACGGCTCCGATGCGGTCGCCAGCAAGGGGGTAAAAGTTGTCGGTACCTTCCCGGAAGATTCGCATAAGAAAGTGGAATATCCGCTGGCAATCGTCGACGGCCATAAAAATGCCACGGTCAGCGCGTTTTATGACTATTTAAAAGGGCCGGAAGCTTCCGCCATCTTTACACGTTACGGATTTACTACCCACTAATGTTCTTAAGCGATCCTGAATGGCAGGCGGTACTGCTGAGCCTGAAAGTCTCCTCCCTGGCGGTGGTACTGAGCTTGCCTTTTGGCATCTTTTTCTCCTGGCTGCTGGTGCGACGAGATTTTCCCGGTAAAGCGCTGCTCGATAGCATTCTCCACCTGCCGCTGGTATTGCCACCGGTGGTTGTAGGGTATCTCTTGCTGATCGCGATGGGGCGACGCGGTTTTATCGGCAGCTGGCTGTATGACTGGTTTGGTCTGAGCTTCGCGTTTAGCTGGCGCGGCGCGGTACTGGCGGCGGCGGTGATGTCCTTTCCGCTGATGGTGCGGGCCATTCGCCTCGCGCTGGAAGGGGTGGACATCAAGCTCGAGCAGGCGGCGCGTACCCTCGGCGCTGGCCGCTGGCGGGTGTTTTTCACTATTACGTTACCGTTGACGCTACCCGGCATTATCGTTGGCACCGTGCTGGCTTTCGCCCGCTCGCTGGGCGAATTTGGCGCCACCATCACGTTTGTTTCCAATATTCCCGGCGAAACGCGCACCATCCCTTCGGCCATGTATACCCTGATCCAGACCCCCGGGGGAGAAGGCGCGGCCGCGCGTTTATGCTTGATTTCGATTGCGCTGGCGCTGGTATCGCTGCTGATTTCCGAATGGCTGGCCCGCCTCAGCCGTCAGCGGATGGGGAAATAAACATGCTTGAGCTCGATTTTACCCAGACGCTGGGTACCCACTGTCTGCAAATTCGCGAGACGCTTCCCGCCAGCGGCATTACGGCGGTGTTCGGCGTCTCCGGCGCGGGTAAAACCTCGCTGATTAACGCCATTAGCGGCCTGACGCGCCCGCAGCAGGGGCGCATCGTCCTCAACGGCAGGGTGCTGAACGACGTTGATAAAGGTATCTGCCTGGCGCCGGAAAAGCGCCGCATTGGCTACGTTTTTCAGGACGCGCGCCTGTTTCCGCACTATAAAGTGCGCGGCAATCTGCAATATGGCATGGCAAAGTCTATGGCGGCGCAGTTTGACAAGCTGGTGGCGCTGCTCGGCATTGCGCCGCTGCTTGACCGCCTGCCGGGCGGCCTCTCCGGTGGGGAGAAGCAGCGGGTGGCGATTGGCCGGGCGCTGCTTACCGCGCCGGAGCTGCTGCTGCTGGATGAGCCGCTGGCATCGCTGGATATTCCGCGCAAGCGCGAGCTGTTGCCCTATCTGCAGCGTCTGGCGCGTGAAATCAAGATCCCGATGCTGTACGTTAGCCACTCTCTGGATGAAATCCAGCATCTGGCGGATAACGTGCTGGTGCTGGAAGAGGGGAAAGTGAAAGCCTTTGGCTGTCTGGAAGAGGTGTGGAGCAGCAGCGTGATGCACCCCTGGCTTCCCCAGGAGCAGCAAAGCACGATCCTGAACGTGACCGTTGCCGCTCAGCATCCGCAGTATGCCATGACCGCGCTGGCGCTGGGGGATCGGCAGATATGGGTTAACCGTCTTGACAGGCCGCAGGGCGAAAGCGCGCGGATCCGCATTCAGGCCTCGGACGTTTCTCTGGTACTGCAGCCCGCTCAGCAAACCAGTATCCGCAATATTTTACCCGCGCAGGTCATGCAGTGTATTGAAAGTCATGGGCAGGTTGAGGTCAGGCTGGAGATATGCGGTCGTACCCTGTGGGCGCGCATCAGCCCCTGGGCTCGCGATGAGCTGGGGGTGACCCCGGGCCAGCGGCTGTATGCGCAGATAAAAAGCGTGTCGATAGCCGCCTGATTACAGCAGGTGGCGATAGATGTAGTCGGCGATGCTGGTGGTTTCGTTTTCACCGATCACCACGTTGGCGCGCGCTTTGACCTCTTCCACCGCGTTGCCCATCGCCACGCCGGTACCGGCGGCTTCCAGCATGCTGAGGTCGTTATAGTTGTCGCCGAAGGCGATAACATCCTGCATCGCCAGGCCCTGCGACGCGACCCACTGCGCCAGGCGTTTGCCTTTGCTGTTGCCTTCCCGGGCAATGTCCACCTGATCGTGCCACGACCATTCGCACTCCAGACCCAGCGTCTGGCCAACGTGTTGGGCAAAGCGCTGCAGTTTGGCGGTATCTTCATCGGTCAGGGCAAATTTCCACACGGCGTTAACTTCGCGGGCCGCCTGCGCCAGAGAATCGACCTGAGTGAATACCGGTCGCTGCTCGACGGGCAGCGACTGCGCCCAGCTGGCGGTGCGGATAACGTGCCCGGTCGGCTGCTCGTACAGCATGGCGTCATCGACGTACATCAGGCCGTGAATATCATGCTCGTTCAGCATTTCCGTCAGGCTCAGGGCTTTATCTACCGGCATCGGGTCGGATTCAAGCACCTTTTTTGCATGATAATCATACAAATAAGTGCCATTGCAGCAAATTGCAGGTGTATCCAGCGCCAGCGCCTGATAAAAAGGATGGATAGCGACGTGATGTCGGCCGGTGACGACGATGATCTGATATCCCGCGTCTTTGGCGCGAGCCAGCGCATCGAGCGAGGCGGGGAGGATGGTCTTTTTGCCGGTTAAGAGCGTGCCGTCTAAATCGAGGGCAATCACGCGTGAGGTCATGGGTTGTTTCCGGTTAATGATGAAAAGTTAGCAGGCTATGATGGTACACCGCTGTGCCATTCCGGCAAACTTTTCAGCATCTACCGCTAAAGAGCCGATACACTTGATCTTTCAGGCTGCCAGGAGGCAACCTGAAGAGCGTTGTGTATGCATATTGTGTTTTTCAGGGTGTCGTTAGTCTGAAAAATGAAATTTCCACGTGCAGTGAGGAAGGAGTATTCATGAAACAAACCGTTTATACCGCCAGCCCGGAAAGCCAGCAGATTCACGTCTGGGATCTGGATCTTGAGGGGAAACTGACCCTGGTGCAGGTTGTTGATGCCCCGGGCCAGGTGCAGCCGATGGTGGTGAGCCCGAACAAAGAGTTTCTCTACGTCGGCGTGCGTCCGGAGTTTCGCGTACTGGCCTACCGCATTGCGCCCGATAATGGCGCCCTGACTTTCGCCGGCGAAGCCGCGCTGCCGGGTAGCCCAACGCATATTTCTACCGATCGTCAGGGGCGCTTTGTGTTCAGCGCTTCCTATAACGCGGGCTGCGTGAGCGTTACGCCGCTGGTGGACGGCCTGCCGCGAGAAGCGGTGGCGGTGGTTGAAGGTCTGGAAGGCTGCCACTCGGCAAATATCTCTCCCGATAATCGCACCCTGTGGGTACCGGCGCTGAAGCAGGATCGTATCTGCCTGTTTACCCTGAGCGACGACGGTTTCCTCGCAGAACAGGAGCCGGCTGAAGTGACCACCGTTGAAGGCGCGGGCCCGCGTCACATGGTGTTCCATCCGAATCAGCAATACGGCTACTGCGTCAACGAACTGAACAGCTCCGTTGACGTCTGGGAGCTGAAAGATCCGTACGGAAAAATCGAATGCGTGCAGACGCTGGACATGATGCCGCCTGATTTTGCCGGCGTGCGCTGGGCGGCGGATATCCATCTGACCCCGGATGGCCGTCATCTCTACGCCTGCGATCGTACCGCCAGCATTATCACTATCTTCAGCGTCTCGGAAGACGGCAGCGTGCTGTCCATCGAAGGCTATCAGAATACCGAGACCCAGCCGCGCGGCTTTAACCTCGATCATAGCGGCAAATATCTGATCGCCGCCGGTCAGAAATCGCATCATATCGCGGTGTATGAAATCAAAGGCGAGCAGGGGCTGCTCCAGGAAAAAGGGCGCTATGCCGTAGGCCAGGGCCCGATGTGGGTCGTGGTCAACGCTCGCTAAGTTCTCTGTCAGTGACGAAACCTCGCCGCGGCGAGGTTTTTTTACGCCTGCGCAGGGGCTACTTCACCCGCATACGATACTCAATCATGCCGCTTTTCTCCGCGACCCAGTTATACAGACGCTGGCCCCGAAGGTTGGTCTCATGCGTGTGCCAGTACAGGCTGGCTGCGTGACGTTTGCGCGCCTGCAGCTGAACATACTCAATCAGCTGCTTGCCGATATGCTGACCGCGAACGGCCGGGTCAACGAAGAGGTCCTCCAGATAGCAGTAGTCGCTTTCGGCCCAGGTGGAGCGGTGGAAGAGATAATGTACGAAACCCACTATCCTGCCTTCCTGTTTTGCCACTGCGCAGAACATCGGCTCGGCGGGATGGAAAAAGCGCTTCCAGGTGAGCTGCGTGATGCTTTCCGGGATGTCGACGCGATAAAACGTCTGGTAGCTTTTCCACAGCGGCAGCCACTGGGCAAAGTCGCTTTCAGCCGCGGGATGGAGGGTTACCTGCGCGAGGTTAACGTCGGTTTTGTTGCTATTCATGGCTGTTCCTTATTTTTATCAACCGGGTGATTTGACCTGGCGCTATGGTAGGTGCTGTTCTGGTTCCTAAAAAGTGACACTTTCTGTATATTTATAGGATCCACTTTTATGCCGTCGATGCCCGCTGCCGCTCATGCCAAAACCCATTGCCCCTCTGTTTCAGGAACTGTTATTAGCCCGCGGCGTGATTAAAGATCAGGTCTACCACGCCCTGCGTCAGGCGATTCTGGATGGCCGATTGTCGGCGGGTTCAAAAATCCCCTCCAGCCGGGCGCTGGCTGAGATGATGGCGATCTCGCGAAACTCGGTTATTGCCGGTTTTGACCGCCTGATGGATGAGGGGTACCTGGTCACGCGCAAGGGGGCGGGCACCTTTGTCTGCGAGCATATCCCGGATAACCTCATTAGCGAGTATGACGCGTCGACGCCGCCCGAAACGGCAATAGCCGCCGCAGGGCCGCTTAATCCTGATGTCGCCGCACTGGTTTCATCATGGTCAGAAAGAGAGGACAGCGGCGAAATGCGTCAGGTTTTTGCCGTCGGTATCGGCTGTACCGATCTCTTCCCTCATGCTTTATGGGGGCGGCTGCTGGGGCGCGTCTGGCGGCAATCGCGTCGTGAGCTGGGAGCGCACGCCACGCCCTATGGATATCAACCTCTACGCCAGGCGATTAGTCGCTATATTCAGGCGACGCGCGGCGTCAATTGCCACGAAGATCGGGTGATCATTGTCAACGGTATTCAGCAAGCGCTTTCCATCACCGCTCAGGCTTTACTGGAAAAGGGCGATGAAGTCTGGCTCGACGATCCCGGATACAACGGCGCCCGCGGCGCATTCGCCGCCAGGGGAGCGGTGGTCCGGCCCGTTCGGGTTGACGAGGAGGGCATGGATATTCAGGATGGCATTCGCCATTACCCGCAAGCTAAGCTGGTCTATACCGCGCCGTCGCACCAGTTCCCGCTCAGTGGAACGCTTAGCCTGCCCAGAAGGCTCGCCTTACTGGAATGGGCGGAAGCCCATCGGGCGTGGATATTTGAAGACGATTACAATAGCGAATTCCGCTATGCCGCCCGCTCTCTGCAGGCGTTGCAGGGGTTAGATAATCATCAGCGCGTCATCTACGCGGGCACATTTTCTAAGATGATGTATCCGGAGTTCCGGCTGGGCTTTTTAGTGGTCCCCGAGCATTTGCGTGAACAGTTTGCCATGACGAAATATTACACCGATCTCTGTAGTGGATATCTCGAACAGGCCGTCCTGGCCCGTTTCATCAGCGAGGGGCACTATGCCAGCCACGTCCGTCGTATTCGCAAAGCCTGTTTTGAGCGTAAAAGCGCGCTGGAGGCGGCGATTGCACGCTACTTTGCCGGGCGCATGGTCGTACATCCAACGGATTCGGGTATTCACATAGTCTGCTGGCTATCAGCGGGTTTAAAGGCAGAAGAGGTTGTCGCTAAGGCGCGCCAGCCAGGTTTCGGCGTGCAGACGTTTGAGCGCTATTGTCAGCGGCCGATCTCGCGCGAAGGAGTTCTATTCGGTTTTGCAAACCATCCCCCAGCGGTTTTGACCGAGGGAATTCGCCGCCTGGCTGCGATGTTTTAGCTCAGCAATACGGGAAATATTTTGCAGGGGATTAATGGCATTCATTGCCGGATTATATTGCAGACAATGATTATCTTTTTTGGAAAACCTGCCCCGTCCTGATTATTGATCTGACGACAGGGGCAGAGTTTTAAAAAGAGAGATACCGCGCCCGGATTTAACGTATATCCACGGCTTCTGTAATAATATAACCATTCGCTTAGCGATATGTGACTTCCCTGTTTAATTACAGCCGGTTAATAAATCAGATATCATCCATGGTGTAGCTGACGACGATTTCCAGGGTTTTGCGGATAACGTCTGCAGTTACAACATCGCTGGTGGTTTCCAGCGCCGTAATTAACCACAAAATAATCGCCTTGTTGCTGAGGTGACCCTCAGACTCAAGGATGCTGCTGATAGCCAGCGACATCACCGCTGATTCATCGATCAGTCTGTCGCCTGCGTTGCGGAAATATTCAGAGAGTGCGGTATCGTTCAGGCCTGCGTAAATATCCGGTTGCTGATGCATAGTCTGTCTCATCATATTCTCTACTTTGTAAGTTAAACATTCGACCAGTAGTGGTCAGTGTATTTTATTCGTACCTGGCTGCTGAGGGGAACCTAATAACGAATTCGGCTCATCCCAATTATGCTTAGCGCCTGAAGTACCCACGGTATTGTTTTTTCCACGGCGAGCTACCATATTACTGATTTCATCGATAATACGCCCAATTGCATTCCGCCGCTTTTTATCCTGTTCCCCAGCCTGCATGGCCTGGAGTTTACCAATCAGTGCTTGTTTACTAATAGGCCCCTTATTTTTGAGTAGAGAGAGGACAGCCTCTCCAATCAATAAATCGGTTAGTGGATCATAATCATTGCGATTCATAACGGTATCTCTGATCATTGTCATCTCCTTGACTGGGAATTTAGTAGCAAGCCGGTAATCCGTGTCAGATACTGGCCCATCCCTTATATTTCCTCATTCAGTAACGACTTAAATCACCAGATAGCTGAAGCCACTTTTATCACTGATGCTCAAACAAGAGGCCAATCAACGTTTGATAATGGTTTTCTTCTTCAGGTTCTGAAGCCACTTCAAGGCGACCCAGCAGTTTCGTACACAGGGATTTGCGATTCAGGTTGCGTCCTTCATTAAGGATATCCATTACAATCTGCCCTAACGTCTCCTGCTGCGAAGGTAACGACGCTTTATTGAAGTAGTGGGCAATAGCGTTAGCCGTGTCAGGAATGTAACCGTTCTGCTGCATATGTGCTCCTGTAAGTTCAATTATCAGTGAAGTTGCGATTAAAGTTATACAATGTTTATCAACTTGTACATATAAAATGGAAAAAATATGTTAATTTTCTTAATGTTTTTTATAACATATTGATTTATATGGTTTTAAAATTGTACAAATCTTAAGGTAAACATCGAGTGGAGATGTACGGATTGTACAGGTATACAGGAAGGCAAGAACGCCAGCGAAAAGAGGGTGTTAATGTGATTTATTTGTTAATGACTCGGGCTCTTTTACAGGACTTATGCGGGTAGACCTGCTACTGTAATATCTTATTAGCTTTCATCTCTTCTGTCGGAAACTTCATGCTCACTACCATTATTTATCGCAGCCATATCTGCGACAACGTGTCAATTAAATCGCTCGAAAGCATGGTTGCTGAAGCAAATGTCAAAAATAGTCAGGAAAACGTGTCGGGTATTCTGCTTTTTAACGGCACCCATTTTTTTCAGCTATTAGAAGGACCTGAAGAGAAGGTTGAGGAAATTTACCGCCTTATCTGCGCAGACCCGCGGCACCATAACCTCGTGGAGCTGCTCAGGGATCATGGACCGATGCGGCGCTTTGGTAAAATTGGCATGGAACTCTTTGATTTACGAGAGTTTGACCGCGATGAAGTGCTGCAGGCTGTGCTGGATAAAGGGACCACAAAATATCAGCTCACCTATGACGACAGAGCGCTCCATTTTTTCCGTACCTTCGTCGAAGCCACGGAAAAGGAAAACTATTACGAAATTCCTGCGGCTGAAAGCTGGGAGTTTGTGATAGAAGAGGCTGCCTGCTACCCTGAAACTCCGCTGCAAGAGGCCGAATGCAGCTTTGCTTTTCAGCCGGTCATCGATCCGTTTGCCAAAGAGGTCGTCTCCTACGAAGCGCTGCTGCGCACGACTTCCGGTGATTCGCCAGCGGTCTATTTTGACGGACTTTCGCGAGAGGAAATCTACTGGACGGATCTCCACAGCAAGCGCATTGCCTTCGCCATGGCGGGACTTTTGCACCTCCGTGGACGCACGTTGTCGATTAATCTGCTGCCCATGACGCTGGTGAATGTTCCCAACGCTGTCGAATTTCTGTTAGCGGAAATTGAAGCCAGCGGTTTGATCCCTGAGCAAATTATTGTGGAATTTACCGAAAGCGAAGCCATTTCCCGTCTTGATGAATTCACCGATTCCGTGCGTAAGCTCAAGTCTGCGGGAATTCGCGTGGCTATCGATCATTTTGGCGCCGGGTTTGCCGGGCTATTGCTGCTGGCTCAGTTTCAGCCGGACCGCATCAAGATTAATCGCCAGCTGGTCAAAGATATCCATAAGCACGGCCCAAAACAGGCAATCGTTCAGGCGATTATTAAATGCTGTCACTCCCTGGAAATCGCCATTTCTGCGGTGGGTATCGAGCAGGCGGAGGAGTGGATGTGGCTGGAGTCAGCGGGGATTACGCATTTCCAGGGAAATTTATTTGCCAGTCCGTGTCTGGGAGGCATTCCGCCGGTAGCATGGCCAGAGAAAAAAATAGCGTGTGAGCTTCTTTAAATTTTGACCCCGGCTCAGCGCAGCGTGTCGGTTAAAAAGCGGTGTATAACGGTAAAATAAGCCCTGTTTTTTTGCCCAGTATATCGGCGCCCGACCTGTTTATTTTAGCTGTACAAGAAAAGTTAATTGTACAACCAGGCTAAATTCGTTAATTTAGTCGGTAAAGTATTATCAGGTTAGAGGGCGCTAATGGCATATTACAGCATCGGTGAAGTTGCCGAACGTTGCGGAATCAACCCCGTGACTTTGCGTGCATGGCAGCGAAGATATGGTTTGCTAAAGCCGCAGAGAAGCGAGGGAGGACACCGCCAGTTTGACGAGGAGGACGTTCAGCGCATTGAGGAAATCAAACGCTGGATCGATCGCGGGGTCTCCGTGGGCAAGGTTAAGGCGCTTCTGGAAGGCCATCAGCCTGAAACGCAAGACGCTGCCGTCCTGCTCCAGGAAGAGATGATGACGCTTCTGCGAGGTGTCCAGCCCTCAAAATTACGCACCCGCATCATGTCCCTCAGCCATGAATATCCCGTAGATAAACTGATTGACCGGCTCTTTGTCCCCGTCCGCAGTAAGCTCAATCTCGATCCGAACACCTCCATGGCGATTATCAGTATGCTGGACGGTATCCTGATTGATTGCGTAGCGTCCATTCTTGCGGAATCGCGCAAAAAGGTGGGGAAAGAGACGCTGTTGGTGGGGTGGGGTAATGAAGACCGTACCCGTCTGTGGCTGGAAGCGTGGCGTTTATCGCAGCGCGCCTGGCACGTCAACGTGCTGGCGGAGCCGCTGGATTCTCCTCGCCCGGAACTGTTTCCTGGTCAGCACATTTTTGTCTGGACCGGCCGCGCGCTGACCCCCTTGCAGGCAGAATTACTTAGCCACTGGCAAAGCCAGGGCTTCACCATTGAGTTTCACGGAGAGTAAGCGTCTTAGAGGGTTAGCAGCGGAACATTTTTAGAGATGTTATTCCGCCGCTTGTCTTCCTGAAGCATGGCAACATGCGCTGGCAGGTAAATTATCAGAAATTGAGCTGGGTCCAGGCTTTAAACGTTTCGCTGCGGCTAATATTAAAAAAATCTGTCCGACCCGAGCAGCCGAGCTTTTTGATTAAGGTCAGGCGAATTTGATAAATTGTTTTAATATGTAAATTCAGCGACTTCCCT
This sequence comes from Klebsiella sp. GN_Kp190, assembly GCF_040061795.1. NCBI lineage: Bacteria > Pseudomonadati > Pseudomonadota > Gammaproteobacteria > Enterobacterales > Enterobacteriaceae > Klebsiella > Klebsiella sp. GN_Kp190. The sequence continues at coordinate 73,119 of NZ_JBEAFN010000004.1, read as the reverse complement.
ATATTTGCCATCGCTTCACCATCGTTCATCAGGCGAATCACTTCTTTTTCGCGATTGGTAAAAACGATACTTTCAGATTCCCGGTCAGGCTTCTTACCGAACAAGGTGGGGCGGAGAATAAACGATTTTATCTCAGCGGGCGTTGAGCGCGCCGGGATTCTGTACATTGGTATTTCGCTCAGGAAGTTCAAATCATTACCGTCGGTGAGCAGGACAAAACGAACTCTTTTGCGATCGTAATGATGATTAAGCACCGCATAATAGTTATCGCTGGTGAAAAAGACATATTTTCCATGAAAACAGCCTGGTGATAATGAATCGAGTACAAGCTGTAATCCTTGACGAAGAAGGTTATTGTTAATCCAAAGATCGTAATGATTAAAAAAGTGACCTTGCTTGTCGTTATTCATTTGTCCTCCGAGGTAGAAGTGTTAATAATGGCTTAATTTAACAAATCACATATCATGCTTAGTGATGGTTTTTACCACGTAGCACATGCAGCGTTTGCATATATAAATCGGCGAGTATTTCATTTTTCTCGAGATTCAGGCGCCGCTGAACCTCAACGATTAAACGCTCATGGCTAACGGCTTCGCTCTCCGTTTGGGTCTGCACCATGTGTTCGATATTTTTCAGCAAAGCAGAGTTAGAAATAAACTCTGCAGGAATAGTATTTTTAATCTGCATGGTATATCTCGGGTTATGTTAGACAATAAATCAACAAACAAAGATGCGGGATAAAAATCATCTTTGCTCTACGGTTCTTCACCATCTCAAAGGAAATGGTGTGCATTTTTTTAAATCATAAGAATGCTGTAATGCAGAATTTAAAACTTACGTAATAACTATAGTCACGATCTTCAGGATGTACAATTTTTCCGAATTAATTTTGTACATTTAGTTGGTTTTTTTAACATTGTCTCGTAAGATGTTGTTTTATATGGTTATTTATTGTAAAGATAATGTGAAAAAGTTGTACAGAACGGCGTCTGTACAGGGATAACCTACAGGATGAGGGGATAGCGGTGAAGAAGCGGGAAGGGCACAGCGGGAAGAGAAAGAGACAAAGGGGGAATAGCTTCCCCCTTTTGGCGTAAGCGTTACTGCTTCGGTTCAGCGACGACAAAGCTTCCCACGCCGCGGTTGTTGTATTCCCACATGCGGTTGAAGTTAGCGTCATTCAGGTTACGCTGCGGGTTGCCTTTGGCATCCGCAGTACCGGTGTTGCCGCTAAACGGACGGTTTGAACCGACGGCATCAGCCCACGGTTTGGCAATATTAAAGCCTTCATTAATGACGCTATCGCGAATAACGACCTGGCCATTGGTGTTGCCGTCAACGTCCAGAGAGCGGCCCAGCTGCGCGACGTTATCGCCGGAAGCGGTAAAGCGGCTGTTAATCGCCAGGAAGCCGTAGGTCACGCTCTTCAGGGTCGCTGGCGCAAAGACGTAGCCCTCTTTCTGGGTGCGCGAGTTGACCACGCGGAAGTCGGTATTGTCGAACACGACTGCCCCACGACCGGAAACGATATCGACGTCGCCTTCAATATAGCTGTTGCTGACCAGGGTTCGGGTCTGACGGTTATCCTGCAGGCGGTTTTGTACGCCGCTGTTGGTCACGAAAAAGGTGTTCTGGCGACCGAGGATATTCACCTTGTTAATCTGTACCCGATCGCCATCGCTACGCAGCGCCACGGCCTGATGGGTGCCCGCGTCTACGCTGTCGCCGAGGTTGTTGGCGATAGTCAGGTTCTGTAGCTGGAGATCGTTATTCTGCGACCAGAATACCGCTGAGCACATCACGCCAACGGTGGCGGCACGTCTGCTCTGGCAGCTGTCGTACATATACCAGGCCGGTTTGCCCGGCATATATTTGCCGCCCGGATTAACCTGGTGACGCCAGGAGACCGGATCCATTTCTGAATCAATCGCTGCGCTGATTTTTACATCAATCGGCTTCTCACCGGTGCCGTACAGGGTCAGCGCGCCAGGCGCCGCCGGAACGTATACGGTGCCCGCATATTCACCCGGCATGATGGCGATAAACTGACGACGATTGGAGTGGCGGGTAATCGCTGCATCCAGCGCGGCCTGAATCGTGGTGTGGGTTACCCCCTGGGTACCCGCAGGACCCACAACAAAATCCGGCTGCGCCGGGAGGCTGATGGCGGACGGGCTCCACGCAGCGGCGTTAGGATCGAGAGACTGGAAATAGCTCGCCGGTAAGAAGTTTTTCGCCTCATCGGCGGTTAAAACTGGACGAGAGGCCGTGCCCGGCGCTGTTTGCGTTGAGGGCTGTTGATCGGCAGGCGTCGAACTACAGGCGGACAACGTCACGCCAAAGGCCAGCGCCAGCGCCAGGCGGGAAACGGAATATGTGTTCATGTTGCTCCGGGCAAGAATAAATTAAGGGTATAGGTCCTTTAAAGCCTGCTGTTTTATACCAACTTAAGCGAAACGGGAAGACGTAGCGCAAAAAAGTTGTTTCTTTACATAATAAGAGCCGGAAACGAGCCGCTTTTGATCACAAATAAATAACATTTGCCGGGGGCTGAGTTGACATTTCTCGCGGAATCAAAATAAATGTCTATACAACCCATGACAAGTTGACCGCTATGACACACACACCTTCCGAACGCGTAATCTGGCGAAACGTCCGCCTGGCCACGCTCGATCCGCGTTTCTCTCAGCCGTATGGACTCGTGGAGCATCATGCGCTGCTGGTGCGCGATGGACGCATTGAAGCTATTGTGCCCGAAAGCGAGGCGCCCGCAGGGCAGAGTATTGACCTCGGCGGCAGGCTGCTCACGCCGGGGCTGATTGATTGCCACACGCACCTGGTCTTCGGCGGCAGCCGGGCGCAGGAGTGGGAGCAGCGCCTCAACGGCGTCTCCTACCAGAACATTAGCGCCAACGGCGGCGGCATTAACGCGACCGTGCGCGCCACCCGGGAAAGCAGCGAGACGGAGCTGCTGGCGCTGGCCCGGCAGCGGCTGGCTCGTCTGCTGCGCGAAGGGGTCACCACCCTGGAGATCAAGTCCGGCTACGGACTGGATCTCGCAAACGAACGTAAAATGCTGCGGGTTGTACAACAGCTTGCCGCAACGCATACCGTTGAGATTTCCCCCACGCTACTCTCCGCCCACGCCACGCCACCGGAATATAAAGGCGACCCGGACGGCTATATCAATCTGGTATGCGAAATCATTCTGCCCACGCTGTGGGAAGAGGGGCTATTTGAAAGCGTCGATGCCTTCTGCGAAAACGTCGGCTTTACCCCCGCGCAGACTGAACGGGTTTACAGTACGGCCCAGGCATTAGGTATCCCGGTAAAAGGTCACGTTGAGCAGCTCTCTTCGCTGGGCGGCGCCGAATTAGTGAGCCGCTATAAAGGCCTGTCCGCCGACCATATTGAATACCTGACCCCAGAGGGCGTGGCGGCGATGAGCCGCAGCGGCACCGTGGCGGTGCTCCTGCCCGGCGCGTTCTATTTCCTTAACGAAACCCGCAGGCCGCCGGTTGAACTGCTGCGCGAATATCAGGTTCCGATGGCGGTGGCGACGGACTACAACCCCGGCACCAGCCCCTTCGCCAGCCTGCATCTGGCGATGAATATGGCCTGCGTGAAATTTGGCTTAACGCCGGAGGAGGCGTGGGCAGGCGTAACCCGTCATGCGGCGCAGGCGCTGGGCCGCCAGGCGAGCCACGGCCGGCTGGCGCCGGGCTTCGTTGCTGATTTTGCTATCTGGGAAGCGGAGCATCCGGTTGAGATGGTTTACGAGCCGGGGCGCAGCCCGCTCTGGCAGCGCGTGGTGCGAGGAGAAATCGCATGAAGCTATGACAACCGACGGCCGCCGGGATTTGTCAGGGGCGCGACCACAGCGCGGAGGCGCGGCAAATCGCCCATTGGTGGCAGTAGCGATTCAGTATATTCTGGACGTTTCGCCGCCCATTCGCACAAGGAAGCCCGGCCATGTTCTCATCGCAACCTCGTTCCGCGCCTGCGCCTTTCTATGAAAAGGTGAAACAGGCTATTAGCGAAAAGATCCACAGCGGCGTCTGGCGTCCGCACGATCGCATTCCTTCGGAGGCGGAGCTGGTGGCGCAGTTTGGCTTTAGCCGGATGACCATCAATCGGGCGCTGCGCGAGCTGACCGATGAAGGCCGGCTGGTGCGATTACAGGGGGTGGGGACGTTTGTCGCGGAGCCGAAAGGGCAGTCGGCGCTGTTTGAAGTGCGCAGCATCGCGGAGGAAATTACCTCTCGTCATCATCAGCACCGCTGCGAGGTGGTGCTGCTGGAGGAAACGCAGGCGGATCTGATTCAGGCCGCGGCGCTCAACGTGGCCGCCGGTACGCGGATTTTCCATTCGCTGATGGTGCATTTTGAAAATGAGGTCCCGGTACAGATTGAGGACCGCTGCGTCAACGCCTCCGTGGTGCCGGACTATCTGCGTCAGGACTATACCGCGACCACGCCCCACGACTATCTGTCGCTGATCGCCCCTCTGACCGAAGGGGAGCACATTGTTGAGGCGGTGCAGGCAACGGCGGAGGAGTGCGCGCTGCTGCATATTCACGCGCACGACCCGTGTCTGCTGATCCGCCGCCGCACCTGGTCCACCACCCATATCGTTTCCCACGCGCGCCTGATTTTCCCCGGCAGCCGCTACCGTCTGCAGGGCCATTTTGGTTCCTGATCTTCCTGCGCGTCGGCAAAACGTGATTGCTGACGCAATATAACAAAAATGTATCTTTTGTGTTAAATCCTGGCTTGCGTATGCTTGTATAGACAAGTATATGTATCTACGTACACAACGTTAATTGTCAGGAGAAACCCCCGATGTCGCAAAGCAAATACCGCCAGCAGGACGTACGTGCACCGCGTGGCACAACGTTAAATGCGAAGAGCTGGCTGACCGAAGCTCCGCTGCGTATGCTCATGAATAACCTCGACCCGGATGTCGCCGAAAACCCGCATGAGCTGGTGGTGTATGGCGGCATCGGACGCGCGGCGCGCAACTGGGAATGCTATGACGCTATCGTGAAGGCGCTGAAAAACCTGGAGAGCGACGAAACGCTGCTGGTGCAGTCCGGTAAGCCGGTGGGTGTATTCAAAACCCATGAAAACTCGCCGCGGGTGCTGATCGCCAACTCCAACCTGGTGCCGCACTGGGCAACCTGGGAACACTTTAACGAGCTGGATGCCAAAGGGCTGGCGATGTACGGCCAGATGACCGCCGGCAGCTGGATCTACATTGGCAGCCAGGGCATCGTGCAGGGCACCTATGAAACCTTCGTTGAGGCAGGCCGCCAGCACTACCAGGGCAGCCTGAAGGGGCGCTGGGTGTTGACCGCCGGTCTGGGCGGCATGGGCGGCGCGCAGCCGCTGGCCGCGACCTTAGCGGGCGCCTGCTCGTTGAATATCGAATGCCAGCAGAGCCGCATCGATTTCCGCCTGCGTACCCGCTACGTTGATGAACAGGCGACGTCGCTGGATGACGCGCTGGCGCGCATCAAAAAATACACCGCCGAGGGCCGGGCAATCTCTATCGCACTGTGCGGCAACGCGGCAGAGATCGTGCCGGAAATGGTCAAACGCGGCGTGCGCCCGGATATGGTGACCGATCAGACCAGCGCCCACGACCCGCTGCACGGCTATCTGCCGAAAGGCTGGAGCTGGGAAGAGTACCAGGCTAAGGCCGAGTCGGACCCGCAGGGCACTATCCTGGCGGCGAAACGCGCAATGGCCGACCACGTGCAGGCGATGCTGGCATTCCACGAAATGGGCGTGCCGACGTTTGACTACGGCAACAACATTCGCCAGATGGCCCAGGAGATGGGCGTTGGCAACGCGTTTGCTTTCCCAGGCTTCGTTCCCGCCTATATCCGCCCGCTATTCTGCCGCGGCATCGGCCCGTTCCGCTGGGTTGCCCTGTCCGGCGACCCGCAGGACATCTATAAAACCGACGCGAAAGTGAAAGAGATCGTTAAAGACGATAAGCACCTGCATCACTGGCTGGATATGGCCCGCGAGCGTATCAGTTTCCAGGGGCTACCGGCGCGTATCTGCTGGGTAGGCCTCGAATGGCGGCAGAAGCTGGGGCTGGCGTTTAACGAAATGGTCCGCAGCGGCGAAGTCTCCGCGCCGATCGTCATTGGCCGCGACCATCTTGACTCCGGCTCCGTCGCCAGCCCGAACCGCGAGACGGAAGCGATGCGCGATGGTTCCGACGCCGTCTCCGACTGGCCGCTGCTCAACGCCTTACTGAATACCGCCAGCGGGGCGACCTGGGTGTCGCTGCACCACGGCGGCGGCGTCGGGATGGGCTTTTCGCAGCACTCCGGCATGGTTATCGTCTGCGACGGTACCGATGAAGCGGCGGCGCGCATTGCCCGCGTCCTGCACAACGACCCGGCGACCGGCGTGATGCGTCATGCCGACGCGGGCTACGATATCGCGATTGAGTGCGCGACAGAACAAGGTTTGAATCTTCCGATGGTGGCAGCAACGCAGGAGCACGCTAAATGAACGCTTTAACACTGATTCCGGGTCAACTCAGCCTGTCGCAGCTGCGCGACGTCTACAGCCAGCCGCTGAACATTACGCTAGACGAAAGCGCGTTCGCGGCGATTGATGACAGCGTTGCCTGCGTCAACGCGATTCTGGCGGAAGGCCGCACCGCCTACGGTATCAACACCGGTTTTGGCCTGCTGGCGCAGACGCGCATCTCAACCGAAGATCTGGAAAACCTTCAGCGATCGCTGGTGCTGTCGCACGCGGCGGGGATTGGCGAACCGCTGGATGATGACCTCGCGCGTCTGATTATGGTGCTGAAAATTAACAGCCTGTCGCGCGGCTTTTCCGGCATTCGCCTGAGCGTGATTCAGGCGCTGATTGGCCTGGTCAACGCGGGCGTGACGCCGTGGATCCCGGCGAAGGGATCGGTCGGCGCCTCCGGCGACCTCGCGCCGCTGGCGCATATGTCTTTGACCCTACTTGGCGAAGGGAAAGCGCGCGTGCGCGGCGGGGAGTGGCTGCCGGCGACGGAAGCGCTGCGTCAGGCGGGGCTTGAGCCGATTACTCTGGCGGCGAAAGAGGGGCTGGCGCTGCTCAACGGCACGCAGGCGTCGACGGCGTTTGCCCTGCGCGGCCTGTTCGAAGCCGAAGACCTGTTCGCTTCCGCGGTAGTTTGCGGGTCGTTAACCACCGAAGCGGCGCTCGGTTCGCGTCGTCCGTTTGATCCGCGCATTCACGAAGCGCGCGGTCAGCGCGGGCAGATTGACGCCGCGGCGCTCTATCGCCATCTGCTGACCGACGACAGCGCGATTTCCCAGTCGCACCATAACTGCACCAAGGTGCAGGACCCGTACTCTCTGCGCTGCCAGCCGCAGGTGATGGGTGCCTGCCTGACCCAGCTTCGCCAGGCGGCGGAAGTGCTGCTGGTTGAAGCCAACGCGGTATCCGATAACCCGCTGGTGTTCGCCAGCGAGAACGACGTGATTTCCGGCGGTAACTTCCACGCCGAACCGGTGGCGATGGCGGCGGATAATATCGCGCTGGCGATTGCCGAAATCGGATCGCTGTCGGAGCGCCGTATCGCGCTGATGATGGACAGCCATATGTCGCAGCTGCCCCCTTTCCTGGTCAAAAACGGCGGCGTTAACTCCGGCTTTATGATTGCCCAGGTGACGGCGGCGGCGCTGGCCAGCGAGAACAAAGCGCTGTCGCACCCGCACAGCGTGGACAGTCTGCCAACCTCCGCTAACCAGGAAGACCACGTCTCGATGGCCCCGGCCGCCGGCCGCCGCCTGTGGGCGATGGCGGAAAATACCCGCGGCGTACTGGCCGTTGAGTGGCTGGCCGCCGTGCAGGGTCTGGATATGCGCGAAGGCCTGAGCAGCAGCCCGCTGCTGGAAGAGGCGCGCCACCTGCTGCGCGAACGGGTGACCCATTACACCGAGGACCGCTTCTTCGCCCCGGACATCGAAAACGCCATTGCGCTCCTGGCGGCGCGTCATCTGACGCGGCTGCTGCCTGCCGTGCTCTGAGACCAACGCTAAACCATCGCTGTTCTCTGTACCTGCGCCGGGAGGATCTCTTCCTCCCGGCCACCCTACACGCATATTTGTCGTCGTATAAAAACTATCAGGACACTTGCATATGCAACAACAAAACAAGCCACACCTGCTGCGCGGGCTGAATGCCCGGCACATTCGTTTTATCGCCCTCGGCTCCGCCATCGGTACCGGGCTGTTCTACGGCTCGGCATCGGCGATCAAGGCCGCGGGCCCGGCGGTACTGCTGGCCTATCTGATCGGCGGCGCGGCGGTGTTTATCGTGATGCGGGCGCTGGGGGAAATGGCGGTACGCAACCCCGTTTCCGGCTCCTTCAGCAGCTACGCGCGCCAGTATCTTGGCCCGCTGGCGGGTTTTATTACCGGGTGGACCTACACCTTTGAGATGGTGATCGTCGCCCTCGCGGACGTTACCGCGTTCGGCATCTATATGGGGCTGTGGTATCCCGATGTTCCCCGCTGGATCTGGGTGTTGAGCATTATCTTTTTTATCGGCGCCATGAACCTGTGCAGCGTGCGTGTTTTCGGCGAGATGGAGTTCTGGCTGTCGCTGATCAAAGTGGTGGCGATTATTGCCATGATTGTGGCGGGCGGCAGCATCATTTTCTTTGGATTCGGTAACGCCTTCCCGGCAACCGGGCTGGAGAATTTGTGGAGCCACGGCGGCTTTGCCCCTAACGGCTGGGAGGGGATTATAGCCTCGCTCGGTATCGTGATGTTTGCCTTTGGCGGCGTCGAGATTATCGGCGTGACCGCGGCGGAAGCGAAGAATCCGCAGAAGGTGATCCCGCAGGCGATCAATACTATCCCGCTGCGAATCGTGCTGTTCTATGTCTGCACCCTGGCGATTCTGATGGCGATTTTCCCGTGGAACAGCTTCGGCGAGCGGGGCAGTCCGTTCGTGCTGATTTTTGATGGTCTGGGGATTCCGGCGGCGGCCACCATCCTGAATATCATCGTGATCAGCGCCAGTATTTCGGCGATTAACAGCGATATTTTTGGCGCGGGGCGCATGATGTACGGCATGGCGAAAGAGGGGCTGGCGCCGAAGAGCTTCCAGCGCATCGCCAGCAACGGGGTACCGTGGATGACGGTGGTGGTGATGGGCGTAGCGCTGCTGGCGGCGGTGGTGCTGAACTACCTGATGCCGGAGCAGGTGTTTGTGCTGATTGCCTCGCTGGCGGCCTTCGCGACGGTGTGGGTCTGGCTGATGATCCTGCTGGCTCACTTTGCGATGCGTCGCGGCCTGTCCGCTGAAGAGCGAGGCAATATCGCGTTTCCGGTGCCGTTCTGGCCGGTGGCGCCGCTGCTGACGCTGCTGTTTATGGGACTGGTCATCGCGGTGCTGGGGATGGTGGAGGAGACGCGGATTGCGCTTATCGCCGGTCTGGTATGGCTCGGGCTGCTGACGGCGGTGTGGTTTGCGCGGGTGCGCAAAAACGCCGTGCAGGCGGTGACGGAGTCGTGATTGTTTTGGTTTACCCGGGTTGCGGCTGACGCCTTACCCGGGCTACCCAATCGCACTCACCTGTAGCCCGGATAAGGCGTTTACGCCGCCATCCGGGGCTTAGCTAAACAGGGCGGTAATCGACGCGCTGCCGAGGCTGTGGAAATGGACGTTAAAGCCGACCATCGCGCCGCTCGCGCCCTCATCGACCGCAATTTTTTCGACGTCCAGCGCGTGGACGGTAAAGATATAGCGATGGGTCTCGCCTTTTGGCGGCGCCGCGCCGCCGTATCCGGCCTGGCCAAAATCGGTACGGGTCTGAATCGCCTCTTCGGGCAGTTCCGCCTGTCCGGAGCCGGCTCCCTGCGGTAATACGCGGGTATCGGCCGGAAGATTGGCCACCAGCCAGTGCCACCAGCCGGAGCCGGTGGGCGCATCGGGATCGAAGCAGGTCACCACAAAGCTTTTGGTTCCGGCCGGCACATCGTCCCACGCCAGATGCGGCGAGATATTATCGCCATCGTAGCCCATGCCGTTAAAGACATGACGATTGGGCAGCTTCTCACCATCCTGTAAATCATGACTGATTAATTTCATCGTCTCTCCTCGTAGTCATCCGCTGATTAGCCAGAAAGTGTAGCGCGAGAGAGGCGCCATTACCGTCGCTTATTCGCTAAAAAATGTTTCTTCCTGAACCGCGGCGTTTACCGCCCGCGTCAGGCGGCTCAGCTGATCCGGCGTAATGATGTACGGCGGCATCAGGTAAATCAGGCGACCGAACGGGCGGATCCACACGCCTTGTTCGACGAAAAAGCGCTGCAGGGCGGCCATATTCACCGGCCGATGCGTCTCGATCACGCCAATCGCTCCCAGCACCCGCACATCGGTAACCTGCGCGGATTCGCGCGCCGGCGCCAGCTCGGCGCTGAGCTGCGCTTCAATGGCTGCCACCTGCTGCTGCCATTCGCCGCTTTCCAGCAGGCGCAGACTCTCGGTCGCCGCCGCGCAGGCCAGCGGGTTGCCCATAAAGGTCGGGCCGTGCATAAAGCAGCCGGCTTCCCCGTCGCTGATAGTTTCTGCCACCTGACGGGTGGTGAGGGTGGCGGAGAGGGTCATGGTGCCGCCGGTCAGCGCTTTGCCGAGGCACAGAATATCCGCCGCAATCCCTGCGTGCTCGCAGGCGAACAGCTTACCGGTTCGACCAAAGCCGGTGGCGATCTCATCGGCGATCAGCAGGATGCCCTCGCGATCGCACATCCTGCGGATCCGCCTGAGCCACTCGGGGTGGTACATCCGCATTCCGCCCGCGCCCTGAACAATCGGCTCGAGGATCACCGCGGCGATTTCATGGCGGTGGGCGGCCATCAGACGGGCGAACGGTACCATATCCCGCTCATCCCAGTCGCCGTCGAAGCGGCTCTGCGGCGCCGGGGCGAAGAGGTTATCCGGCAGATAGCCCTGCCACAGACTGTGCATTGAGTTCGTCGGATCGCAGACCGACATCGCGCCGAAGGTATCGCCGTGATAGCCGTTGCGGAAGGTGAGAAAGCGCTGGCGCGGGTCGCCTTTCGCCTGCCAGTACTGCAGCGCCATTTTCATCGCCACTTCGACGGCGACGGAGCCGGAATCGGCGAGGAACACGCATTCGAGGCTTTCCGGGGTCATCGCCACCAGCTGGCGGCACAGGGCGACCGCGGAAGGGTGGGTAATTCCACCGAACATGACGTGCGACATCTGGTCAATCTGCGCTTTCATCGCCGCGTTCAGGCGCGGGTGATTATAGCCATGAATGGCCGCCCACCAGGACGACATGCCGTCAACCAGCTGCCCGCCGTCGGCGAGGGTTAGCTCACAGCCGTGGGCGGCCACGACCGGATAGACCGGCAGCGGCGAAGTCATTGAAGTGTAAGGGTGCCAGATGTGGCGCCGATCGAAAGCGAGATCGTCCGTTGTCATAATCGACTTGTAAACCATTTTGAAAACATTTAGGTTTACGAGTATAAACCGAACCAACAATTAACAAAACCCTTTGGAGAGGCTAATGGCTCACCACCCCCGCTGGACAATGTCGCAAGTTACTGAGTTATTTAATAAACCCTTTCTGGATCTGCTGTTTGAAGCGCAACAGATCCATCGTCAGCACTTCGACCCGCGCCAGGTTCAGGTCAGCACGCTGCTGTCGATTAAGACCGGCGCCTGCCCGGAAGACTGCAAATACTGCCCGCAAAGCGCGCGCTATAAAACCGGTCTGGAATCCGAACGCCTGATGGAGGTTGAACAGGTGCTTGAGTCGGCACGACAGGCGAAACAAGCCGGTTCAACCCGCTTCTGTATGGGGGCGGCGTGGAAGAATCCGAACGATCGCGATATGCCGTATCTTGAGCAGATGGTGAAAGGGGTGAAAGCGCTGGGGCTGGAAGCGTGCATGACCCTTGGCACGCTCAACGATAGCCAGGCCCAGCGTCTGGCCGGCGCCGGTCTGGATTACTACAACCACAACCTCGATACCTCGCCGGAATTCTACGGCAATATCATCACCACCCGCACCTACCAGGAGCGCCTCGATACCCTCGATAAAGTGCGCGATGCCGGAATTAAAGTGTGCTCCGGCGGTATAGTCGGGCTGGGGGAAACGGTCAAAGACCGCGCCGGGCTGCTGCTACAGCTGGCCAATCTGCCGACGCCGCCGGAAAGCGTGCCGATCAACATGCTGGTGAAGGTCAAAGGCACGCCGCTGGCGGATAACGACGACGTGGACGCCTTTGATTTTATTCGTACTATCGCCATTGCGCGCATCATGATGCCGACCTCGCACGTGCGCCTCTCCGCCGGTCGTGAACAGATGAACGAACAGACCCAGGCAATGTGCTTTATGGCCGGGGCGAACTCGATTTTCTACGGCTGCAAGCTGCTGACCACGCCAAACCCGGAAGAGGACAAAGACCTGCAGCTGTTCCGCAAGCTGGGGATTAATCCGCAGCAGACCGAGGTACTGGAAGGCGATAACGCCCAGCAGCAGCGGCTGGAGCAGGCGTTGATGAACCCGGATACCGAGGAATATTACAACGCGGCGGCGCTATGAGCTGGCAGCACCGCATCGAGCTGGCGCTGGCGGAACGGCAGGCGGCGGATGCCTTGCGTAGTCGCCTGCCGGTGACGCTGGGCGCAGGACGCTGGCTCAGCCGCGAAGGGCGGCGCTGGCTCAATTTTTCCAGCAACGATTATCTTGGCCTCAGCCAGCATCCGGCTATCGTCAAGGCCTGGCAGCAGGGCGCGGATCGCTATGGCGTCGGCAGCGGCGGCTCCGGCCACGTCAGCGGCTATAGCGAGGCGCACCGCGCGCTGGAGGAGCAGCTGGCCGACTGGCTGGGCTATCCGCGCGCGCTGCTGTTTATTTCCGGCTTTGCCGCGAATCAGGCGGTGATTGCCGCGCTGGCGGGCAAAGAGGATCGGATTGTCGCCGACCGTCTCAGCCACGCTTCGCTGCTGGAAGCCGCCAGCCTAAGCCCGGCGCAGCTGCGGCGTTTTCAGCACAACGACAGCCGCCATCTTGACGATTTGCTGGCGAAACCGCTATCCGGCCAGCAGCTGGTGGTGACCGAAGGCATTTTTAGCATGGACGGCGATAGCGCGCCGCTGGCTGAGGTTTCTCAGGCGGCGCGGGCGGCCGGCGCGCTTCTGCTGGTTGACGACGCGCACGGTATCGGCGCGCTCGGCGAAGAGGGGCGCGGCAGCTGCTACGCGCAGCAGGTACGCCCGGATCTGCTTATCGTCACCTTCGGTAAAGCGTTTGGCGTCAGCGGCGCGGCGGTGCTGTGCAGCGAGGCGCTGGCGGATTATCTGCTGCAGTTTGCCCGCCATCTGATTTACAGCACCGCCATGCCGCCGGCGCAGGCGGTGGCGCTGAGCGCCGCGCTGGCCGTGATTCGCAGCGACGAGGGTCAACAGCGGCGGGAAACGCTGGCCGGCCATATCGCCGACTTTCGCCGGGGAATGTCCCACTATCCCGGGGAGCTCACTGATTCCGGCAGCGCGATCCAACCGCTGATCGTCGGCGACAATGCCCGCGCGCTGCGGCTGGCGGCGCGTCTGCGTGAGGAAGGCTGCTGGGCGACGGCCATTCGCCCGCCGACGGTTCCCGTCGGCAGCGCGCGGCTGCGCCTGACGCTGACCGCCGCGCACGAGTCTGCCGATATCGCCCGCCTGCTGGAGGTGCTGCATGACGGCGGTGAATAAGCGCGCCGTCGCGGCGGCGTTTGGCCGCGCGGCGGGACATTACGCTCAGCACGACGAATTACAGCGCCTTAGCGCCTCGCTGCTGCTGGAACAGCTCGATATCAAGACCTTTCCTGAGGTGCTGGACGCGGGCTGCGGCCCCGGCAGCATAAGCCGCTTCTGGCGCGATGCAGGGAGCCGGGTGACGGCGCTGGATCTTTCCGTCGACATGCTGGCGGAGGCCCGCCGCGGAAACTGCGCGCACCGCTACGTCGAGGGCGACATCGAAGCGCTGCCGCTGGCGGACGGCTGCGTTGATCTGGCGTGGAGCAACCTTGCGGTTCAGTGGTGCGACAATCTCGCGACCGCCATTGATGAGCTGTCCCGGGTAGTGCGGCCCGGCGGCCGCGTGGCGTTTAGTACGCTGCTGTCAGGTTCGTTACCTGAGCTCAATCAGGCCTGGCGAGCCATCGATGAGCGGCCGCACGCCAACCGTTTTCTCAGCGAGCAGGCGGTGCGTCAGGCGCTGGCCGAACGCCGCGCCAGCGGCCACGTCCACGCCATCACGCTGCCGTTTCCCGACGCGCTCAGCGCGATGCGCTCGCTTAAAGGCATTGGCGCGACCCATCTGCACCACGGACGCAGCCCTGCGCCGCTCAGCCGCGGCAAGCTGCGGCAGCTCCAGCTCGCCTGGCCGCAGCAGCAGGGCCAGTGCCCGCTGACGTATCATCTTTTTACAGGAGTTATCGAACGTGACTAAACGTTTCTTCGTTACCGGCACCGACACCGAGGTGGGGAAAACCGTCGCCAGCTGCGCGCTGCTGCAGGCGGCCAATCGCGAGGGATTTAAGAGCGCGGGCTACAAACCGGTGGCTTCCGGCAGCGACTATACGGCCCAGGGATTACGTAATGAGGATGCGCTGGCTTTACAGCGCAATAGCCGCGTGGCGCTGCGCTACGAGCAGGTCAATCCGTTCACCTTTGCTGAACCGACGTCACCGCATATTATCAGCGCTGATGAAGGGAGACCGATTGACGCCGCCGCGATTTCTGCTGGCCTGCGCGAGCTGGAAGCGCTGTCCGACTGGCTACTGGTGGAAGGGGCGGGGGGCTGGTTTACGCCGCTGTCAGAAACGCTGACCTTTGCCGATTGGGTAGAGGAAGAGCGGCTGCCGGTGATTTTAGTGGTCGGCGTTAAGCTGGGGTGCATCAACCATGCCATGCTGACCGCTCAGGCGGTGCTACAGGCCGGACTGCCGCTGGCGGGCTGGATAGCCAACGATATCCAGCCGCCCGCCAGGCGCCATCCTGAATATCTGGCAACGCTGAAACGCGTGCTGCCCGCGCCGTTTCTTGGCGAGATCCCGTGGCTGGCGGAGGCGGCTCAGCGCGAGGATCTCGGTCAGTATCTCGACCTCAGCGCGCTGGATCGGGCGTCATCCACTTCGCCAGCAGCGGGGCATCCAGCTGGATAACGTCTCCCTGGGCTACGCTGCGTCCACAGTGCAGCAGACAGAAACGATCCGCCACCCGACGAATAAACGGCAGGTGCTGTTCGGCGATCAGCACCGTCAGGCCAATATCGCGGTTCAGGCGCATCAGTAAATCCCCGAGCTTGTGCAGGAAGCGCTGGCCGCCGCCGCGCGAAGGTTCGTCGAGGATCAGCAGGCGCGGACGGGTTATCAGCGCCCTGGCCAGCGCCAGCTGATACTGATCGTCGGCGCTCAGGGTAATCCCTTTACTTTGGCGCAGAGCGTACAGCTCGGGGAACAGATCGTAAATCTCTCCGGCGACCGCTGACGCCGGTTCGCCGCCCGCCGCAAGGGCAATGTGCAAATTTTCCTCCACGCTCAGCTGCGAAAAAATCCGTTTATCCTGCGGTACATAGCCAATGCCGATGGCGCTGCGCGACTGCGCGGAGAGCGGCATCAGGTCATAGGGCGCCGATCCTCCGTCCTGCCAGGTGATAGTGCCGCTGGCCACCGGCAGATGACCGGTAATACAGTTGACGAGCGTGGTTTTCCCCATTCCCTGGCGCCCCATGACGCAAGTGCATTTACCGGGTTTGAGCTCAAGGTCAACATTCCACAGCGTGTGCTGGCTTCCGTAATAGTGGTTCACGGCGCGTAGACTCAACATAGACGTTTTCTCCTTTCCTGGGATAGCAGGCGACGAGAAGATTCTGCAAATCTCTTGCCAGGAAAAAGAACTCTCGGTATTTGCTGGTCAATACAGGTGCGACCGGGCACAAGCGGACCGACCTTGCACTTTCCCGGTGCCCGCGCGCTGAAATGTGGTGCAAAAAATAACAAAAAATCTAGCCACTCTTCGCCAATAAACAGCAAAAAAAATTCAATTAATTTTTTTCGCGGCGGGTTTGGCCGGGGCGACGGGTTTTGTTCGGGTGGCTCGGGTCATGGGCTGCAGACAGTTATCCACTATTCCTGTGGATAACCTTGTGTATTAGAGTTAGAAAACTTGCGGTAAGCTAGAGAGTACGCGGCCTGCGGCCGAATTGGCGCGAAACCCGTCTTTTATTAAATTCTATTAAATATCAATTATTTAAATAAAATCAATGCCTGTAAGAAAAGTGTCACCGACTGCCATAAAACATTCATCCCCTCGCTTGACAAATGTTAAATGGTCATACTTTTTGGGGATAACCCTGAGGCGTGGTCGATTATCCCGTAAAGCGGTTTTTATTCGTCCATGTTGGCGGTAAAAAGCGCTAATTAGTCCGACTACGATAATACGGCACTGTTTTTATATCCAGTATTTTTTATTGGCAAAAGCTGAGCCGGCGAGTAGAATTAAACACCTGCCGTTCAACCCTTCTTCAGGTTCTGATTGATGAGTAAACCGTTCAAGCTGCATTCTGCTTTCCGTCCCTCCGGCGATCAGCCGGAAGCCATTCGTCGCCTGGAAGAGGGGCTGGAAGATGGCCTGGCGCATCAAACCCTGCTCGGGGTCACCGGCTCAGGTAAAACGTTTACCATCGCCAACGTCATTGCTGACCTGCAGCGCCCGACGATGGTGCTGGCGCCAAACAAAACCCTGGCGGCGCAGCTATACGGCGAAATGAAAGAGTTCTTCCCGGAGAACGCGGTGGAGTATTTCGTCTCGTACTACGACTACTACCAGCCGGAAGCCTACGTGCCAAGCTCGGACACCTTCATCGAGAAAGATGCGTCGGTGAACGAACATATTGAACAGATGCGTCTGTCGGCGACCAAAGCGCTGCTGGAGCGTCGCGACGTGGTGGTGGTGGCCTCGGTCTCCGCTATCTACGGTCTGGGCGATCCGGATCTGTATCTGAAAATGATGCTGCATCTGACGGTCGGCATGATTATCGACCAGCGCGCTATTTTGCGCCGCCTGGCCGAGCTGCAGTATACCCGCAACGATCAGGCCTTCCAGCGCGGTACCTTCCGCGTGCGCGGCGAGGTGATTGATATCTTCCCGGCGGAGTCTGACGATATCGCGCTGCGCGTTGAGCTGTTCGATGAGGAAGTTGAGCGCCTGTCGCTGTTCGATCCGCTGACCGGTCATATTGAGTCGACGATCCCGCGCTTCACCGTTTATCCCAAAACCCACTACGTCACCCCGCGCGAGCGCATCGTCCAGGCGATGGAAGAGATTAAAGTTGAACTGTCGGAGCGGCGTAAGGGACTGCTGGAGAACAACAAGCTGCTGGAAGAGCAGCGTCTGAGCCAGCGTACGCAGTTCGACCTCGAAATGATGAACGAGCTGGGCTACTGCTCGGGGATTGAAAACTACTCGCGCTATCTGTCGGGCCGCGGGCCGGGCGAACCGCCGCCGACGCTGTTTGACTACCTGCCGGCCGATGGTCTGCTGGTCATCGATGAGTCCCACGTCACGATCCCGCAGATCGGCGGTATGTACCGCGGGGACCGGGCGCGCAAAGAGACGCTGGTGGAGTACGGTTTCCGCCTGCCGTCGGCGCTCGATAACCGTCCGCTCAAGTTTGAAGAGTTTGAGGCCCTGGCGCCGCAAACCATCTATGTTTCGGCGACGCCGGGAGCCTATGAGCTGGATAAATCCGGCGACGAGGTGGTGGACCAGGTCGTCCGTCCTACAGGGCTGCTGGATCCGGTCATCGAAGTGCGTCCGGTAGGCACCCAGGTCGACGATCTGCTCTCGGAAATTCGCATCCGCACCGCGATCAACGAGCGCGTGCTGGTCACGACGCTGACCAAACGCATGGCGGAAGATTTAACCGAATATCTGGAAGAGCACGGCGAGCGGGTGCGCTACCTGCACTCGGACATCGACACCGTGGAGCGCATGGAGATTATCCGCGACCTGCGCCTCGGCGAGTTTGACGTGCTGGTGGGGATCAACCTGCTGCGTGAAGGTTTGGATATGCCTGAAGTTTCGCTGGTGGCGATCCTGGATGCCGATAAAGAAGGCTTCCTGCGCTCTGAACGCTCGCTGATTCAGACCATTGGCCGCGCGGCGCGAAATATCAACGGCAAAGCGATTCTCTACGGCGATAAAATCACTCCGTCGATGGCGAAAGCGATCGGGGAAACCGAGCGCCGCCGCGAGAAGCAGCAGGCGTACAACGAAGAGCACGGTATCGTTCCGCAGGGTCTGAATAAGAAAGTGGTCGATATTCTGGCCCTCGGTCAGAATATCGCGAAAACCAAAACCAAGGGGCGCGGCAAGTCTCGCTCACCGGTTGAGGCGGATGTCGTCGCGCTAACGCCGAAGGCGCTCCAGCAGAAGATTCACGAACTGGAAGGGCAGATGATGCAGCACGCGCAGAACCTGGAGTTCGAAGAGGCGGCGCAAATTCGCGACCAGCTTCACCAGCTGCGCGAGCTGTTTATCGCCGCTTCGTAGCGGCGTTGCCAGATAAATATCGCCCGGGCCTTACCGGGTCTTCGGGGCGATGGACGGAATGTGTTTTTCGTGGGGCGGGTAAGGCGCCAGCCGCCACCCGCCACCCGACAGAAAAGCGGGCACATGAGCCGAAACGCTTTGGTTATTTGTTGCCCCTCTGTCGCGATTTTCCGTGATGCTTAATGTTGGCTTAATCTTGTTTGGCGAAACTATCCTCACTTTACTGAGGATAGCGCCATGCAAAAATTAACCTTCCGCGAATACCTGGCAGTCACCTGCGCGTTTGTTATCGTCGTTGCCTTTTTCCATCAGTGGGTGCTGACGTTCTGACGCGAAGCTTTAGGGAAGAGTACCCAGGCGCGAACGCCGGGCCCGGGCTGTCGGTTATGTAAAAAGAACTGCGCGTCGTGCAGCTGGGCGATGCGGGTGACGATGCTTAACCCGAGACCAATACCGCCATAGCGGCTGTCCATGCGGACGAACGCTTTGCTTAGCTCACCGCTTTTAGCCTCATCAATTCCCGGTCCTTCATCCTCAACGGCCAGAATGGGCGTTGGGCCAGGCGCTATCGACACTTTAATCGTCGACCCCGTCGGGCTATAACGATGCGCGTTTTCGACCAGGTTACGTAAAATAACCTGCACCAGCGTGGCGTCGCCCGACACGATTGCCTCTCCATCCTTAACGTTGATCGCCAGCGTCTGCTGGCGCTGCTGCAGCATTGTCTCAAGCTCGCTCTGCAGCGGTTCAATCACATCCTCTTTCAGCGCAACCTGCTGATAGCTTCCGGCGGAGAATGACTGGCCAACGCGCGCCAGCTGAAGCAGCTGGGTAATGCTATTGGTCATTTGATCGAGACGCTGAATTAGCGGGTCCACGCTAACGCCATGCACTTTCGCCAGAAGCTCCAGGTGCAGACGCAGCCCGGCCAGCGGCGTGCGCAGCTCATGGGCGACGTCGGCGGTAAACAGACGCTCGCGATCGAGGGTTAAATTCAGGCGGGACACCAGCTGATTAATCGCGGTGGTCACCGCGGTGACTTCAGGAACCGATTCCTTCAGCGTGATAGGCTGCAGGTTGTCCGGGGTGCGGCTTTCCAGCTCGAGCTGCAGTCTGGAAAGCGGCTTTGTGATTTTTTTCACCGCCAGCAGGGAGATATACAGCGCCAGGCCGATAATCAGCAGGCTTGGGATCAGCAGGCTGGCTACCGCTTCGCGAACCTCATGCTCAATATGCTTCTGATTGTTATGCCCTTCAATGGCGCTGGCGACCAGCAGCTGAATCTGCTCCTGACTTTCATGCCACAGCCAGAACACGCTGATGAGCTGACAAACGGCCAGAATAGCGCCAATTGTCAGCAGCAGCCGATGACGCATAGTCCAGTTTTCACTGACAAAAAAAGCCATAGCGTTATTCGGTCTCCGCGTTATCAACCAGCATATAGCCAAAGCCACGGACGGTGCGGATGCGTGATTTGCCGACTTTATCGCGCAGATTATGGATATGCACCTCCAGCGTATTGGTGGCCGGTTCGTTGTCCCAGCTGTAAATGTCGTTGTAGAGAATTTCGCGATGCACCGGGCTGCCCGCTTTCATCATCAGGCGTGAAAGCAGAGCGTACTCTTTGGGCGTTAAATCCAGGGACTGCTCGCCGAGCCAGACCAGCCGCCGGGTGACGTTCAGGCGCAGATTGCCGACGGACAGTTCGTTATCGCCCTGATTATTGTGACGACGCAGCAGGGCGCGAATGCGCGCGTTCAGCTCTTCCAGCGCAAACGGCTTAACCAGGTAGTCATCCGCGCCGGTATCCAGGCCGCTGATGCGGTCATCCACGGTATCGCGGGCGGTGAGGATCAGCACCGGCTGGCTGAACTTCTCCCGTCGCATGCGCGCCAGGAAGTGCAGACCGTCTTCATCCGGCAGGCCGAGGTCGAGAACCACCAGGCTGTAGTGGTTGCTGGCCAGAGAGAGGGCGGCTTCGTGGGCGGTTGATACGCCGTCGCAAACGTAGCCCTCGCTTTGCATCGCCAGAATTAACCCTTGTAACAGGAGCGCATCGTCTTCAATGACTAAAATTTTCATCGGCCTGCCTCTCTACATGGCGTTAAAATATCGTCTGTTGCCTGGTACTCGCGGGTGCTGACCCCGAGCAGACCGAGCAGGGTGGAGAAAAGATTATCCTGCGAATACGCTTGCGTTTTCGCTTTTTGCTGCAAACACTGGCTGGACACGCCATAGCGCTGTTGATAATCCGCTGACAGCCACAGCAGCATCGGGACGTGTTTTTGCGTCTCCGGGGCGATGGACCACGGTAGCCCGTGTAAATACACCCCATCCTCGCCAAGCGACTCGCCGTGATCCGAGAGATACACCAGGCTGGTGGTAAATTTATCCTGCTTTGACTGCAGTAATTTTATCGCTTTGTCGACCACATAATCGACATACAAAATCGTATTATCGTAGGTATTGGTGAGCTGCTGCTGGGTACAGCTCTGAATCTCGTTGGTGTCGCAGGTGGGCGTAAACTGTTTAAACTGCGCCGGATAACGATTGTAGTAGGTTGGGCCGTGGCTGCCGATAGTGTGCAGTACGATAATCCCGTCCTGCTGCAGATTATCGATATAGTTCTCCAGGTTATGGAACAGCACCTCATCGTAGCACTCGCCGTCGATGCACTGGCCGCTAAGCTTCAGATCGGTGACGTTCTGGTGCGGTACCCGGTCGCAGGCTCCTTTACAGCCGCCGTCGTTATCATTCCACTGAACCTGAATTCCCGCGCGCTGCAGGATATCCAGCACGCCTTCCTGATGGTGCGCCAGCTCTTCATCATAGTGGGCGCGCGGCATATTAGAGAACATGCACGGTACAGAAACCGCGGTCGCGGTGCCGCAGGACGTGGTGTCGGGGAAATAGATAACATTATCCTGTTTCAGGCGCGGGTTGGTCTCGCGGGCGTAGCCGTTCAGGGAAAAGTTTGCCGCCCTTGAGGTTTCGCCTAACACCACGATAGTCAGATTTTTCCGCGGTCCGCTGCGCATCTCCGGCTTCTGAACCGCGTCTTCGCCAATTTTGACCAGCGGAAGATTATCCATCCTGTTATGCGCATACCAGGAGTTCACGGCCACAATGCTGTTTGACGGGCTCAGGGACTTAACCAGCTCTTTGTTATTGCGAAACAGCGAGGCGTAATCTTTATAGAAAAATGCCGCGACCAGAATAATCAGCAGCGCTGAAACCACGATGCTCAACAGCCTTACCGCCACGCTGCGCCACAGGGTTGCCGGTTTGCGGATTTTAACCCACCAGGCCACGACCACCGCCAGAATGCCGGAGAGTCCCAGGATCAGGACCATTTTTCCGGAGAGTAGCGCAAAGCTTTCGGCGGGAGTGGTATCGAGAATATTGGTGATCATCGCCCGATCGATAACCACGCCAAAGGTCCAGATAAAATACTGGGCCGAGGCGCTAAGCAGAATAAACAGGCTGATAACGAGGCGGTCAAGCTTAAGAAATGACGCTAGCGTGGTGATGATATTCATCACGCTGATAGCCACTATCGGCATACTGAGGAACACCAGCCAGTTATGCAGGCCGTTGACCGGCAGCAGGGTAAACGCCTGGCGATAGAAAGCGATGTTCAGCGCCAGGCCAATATAGCAGGCGAACAGAATCAAATAGACCGTACGGTTAAGCATTGGCCGACGTAAAGAAAATAACGACATAGCGAAGTCCACATAAAGAGATGTTCGCTATGCTGCCCGTTTTTTTTTAAGACAACCTTAAGATTTTAAGCCTGCCTGTTTTTGTCGCAAGAATAAGGCCGCGTTGAGGATTAGCCTAAGGCCTGAATCGCTTTATCCAGCGCGCGGCGCAACAGCTGGCGATCGTGACGATAGGGCACATCGCTGGCGTCCAGCGGCGTCTGAATGACGACCCGATCCTTAATCCCTGCGATATCGGCTTTCGGGCCGACAACCAGCGCGTCAATCACCCGTTTACCAATTTGCTGCTCCATAATGGCGACCCTGTCCGCCAGCGTCAGGCTGGCTGCCGGGCTATGCTCTTTGCCGAGGTTATCGATAAAGACCATTGGCGCGGGCGTGCGGCGCAGCGCCTTCGCCATCTCATCAAGCAGCAGAATCGGCATCAGGCTGGTATAGAAGCTGCCGGGGCCAATCAGGATTAAATCGGCTTCGGCGATGGCTTCTATCGCTTCACGGGTGGTGGGCACCGGCGGGGAGAGCATAAGCTCGCGCGGCACGCTGGCAAGCTGATCGATATTCACTTCACCGTAAACTTCGTGCCCTTCATGGTCGATGGCCATAAGATCGACCGGTTGTTCCGACATCGGGATCAGAAACGCGTCGACCTTAAGAAGATTCCTTATCAAATTGATCGCTTCAAGCGGGCGCACGCTCAGGTGATCCAGCGCCTTAAGCATCAAATTGCCGAGGTTATGCCCGGAAAGCTCACCGTTGCCGCTAAAACGGTACTCAAACATCGCTGAGGCCACGCTGGGTTCGGCGATGAGCTGATTAATACAGTTGCGCATATCGCCCCAGGCGATGCCGCCTTCCGCGCGACGAATGCGCCCCGTAGAGCCGCCGTTATCGGTCGTGGTGACGATGCCGGTGAGGCGTGAACCGAGCGAAGAGAGGGATGACATTACCCGGCCCAGCCCGTGCCCGCCGCCGAGTGCCACCACGCGATCCAGATCGGCGAAAGTGCGATTGCGCATAAAAATCCTTATCTCAAATAATCGCGAACACAGTAACCGATCTCCCTCTAAAAGACGATGTCAGGTTATCTTATAGGTGGGTCTTTAGCATGGCTTCAAATACGGAGTTGCGGCGTTGAAAATAGATGGGCTGTATATTGATCCTGTTTAACAAGGTCTGAAAGGTATCGCTGTGAATCCTTGGTGCTAGCCCACATAGCTGACGCTTTTCAGTCGAAGCCGGTTATTCATCAGTATAAATTCGAAATTTGTTGAATGTTCGCAAGACTCCGACAGGCCGGGCAGTTGTTCGTTTGTTCCGCTACCAAAACTAGCAAGCAGTCCATCATCAGTAAACTCAGCGCTGGCCACCGCATCGCAGACACCGTCAGTAAAATGTCTCTGCCCATTTTCCTCGTAATAATAGCGATTTTCATCGCTGACGCCGGCTGGGTAATATTTGCGGCTTTGTTCATTTGTCGATAATGCATTATCCCTAAATTTCGTTATGGTCAGCATTTGAACATCTGATGGGATCGCACTCAGTTCTCCCATCTCTTGCAAAATGTCCTCTGAATATTTATCAAACATCGCCTCAGTGATGACCTCGGGAGGATTATCATCCTGTTCTGGCCAGAATGCAGGCATTATCCAGGGAAGGGGAAACGCGATAAAGGACTTCACAGCCGCCCCATTTTTAGTTTTCAAAGCCTGCTGGAATTATTGAAGTAGCTTAATAATCTCGCGTTTTTTCTGGGCGTTGAGTTCAGCTTGTTTTGTCGTTTTTATCTCAACAGAGGGTTGGTTTTTAAGTGCTCTACAGCGCGTTGCCAGATCGTCAAAGCGTCGGTTTTCCTCCACGGACTCCAGGCCGGAATAAACGTCGCAGGGCAGCTTGAGATCGGCATCCGTCAGATACCACCAGGGCGGCTCGGAAGCGCAAATATCGATCTCCTTCACCTGCCACTGTCCGGCGGTTTTAGTCAACACGGCCCACAGCATTTTATCAAGGTCGGCATCGCACTCTTTTGCCTGCGACCAGTCTAGCTTTTGCCCTTCAGGTGCGACGACTTTCCCGACCAGAATGGCCCATTCACCACTAGTGTTCAGGCGATCGACTTTAATACGCACGGCCTGTCCGGCCTGGTTTGCCGCCTGTGGGCGAATGGTATCCAGAATTGCCTTCCTTTCCATGTTCCCCTTACTTCCCACCAGCTTTACCGAGGATAAAATAAGGTTGGTATTATCATGCCCGGTCTCGGCGTGCTCAAGCCGGCCGGTTACCGTGATATATTTACCCGCGAGCCCGGTTAACTCACTGGATGGACTTTCCGTTCGTAGCGTGACTTCTATTTGAGTTTTCTCCCCTATCTCATCCCGGTTAGCTTTTGTACAGATGGGTTCGTCCAGGAAGAGAATATCCTGTCTCAGGCGGCTATCCGTTTTGGGGTTTTCGCCGTAGCCGGGGGGACCATAAAAGGCTCTGACCTCAAGGTACCCACTGAGTTTTATCTCCTGGGCATAGTGAAAACAGGGCTCGGCGGCTAAAACGGAACCGCTGCAAAGCGCGAACATTGCCAGAATCACCTGGATAGAGCGGGTCATCGCAAAATACCATCCTTTGTAGACCGATTGTTAACAGTTAACTTATTCTTTTCATTAAATAAGTCTCTTCCTTGTTCTGGGGTGAGAATATCATCTTTTGTTGGGTGTCGAAATGGATGACCCGGTGAGCGCGAAATAATACTGGGTGTTTTTATATCCGATGCTGGGCGGTGATTTGCAGGAAGGATTACGCTTTTTTCTCACGTGCTTAGGTGAAAAAAACGAGATAAATCCGTTATATATGCCTTTACATAACGAAATGTGGGTATGGCATAACCCTGGTTTCCGCGCTACTATTCGGCGTAACCCACTAACACTCTAGCCTCTGTGCCTGTGTCGAAAGATATGGTGCTTTGGCCGTGACAACCTCGGTTGCCACCAGGGCGCGAAAAGAAATGACCGCGTCTCCCGTATTTGGAAAGGTGTCTATGGCTTCACAGCTTACCGATGCATTTGCGCGGAAGTTTTACTATCTGCGTTTATCAATTACCGACGTATGCAACTTTCGTTGCACCTACTGTCTCCCCGATGGCTATAAGCCCGGCGCCGTCACCAATAAAGGCTTTCTCAGCGTTGATGAAGTTCGCCGCGTGACGCGCGCGTTCTCCGCCCTGGGGACGGAAAAGGTGCGCCTGACCGGCGGCGAACCCTCGCTGCGTCGCGATTTTACCGACATCATCGCCGCGGTGCGGGAAAACCCTTCTATTCGCCAGATTGCGGTCACCACCAACGGCTACCGGCTGGCGCGCGACGTTGAAAGCTGGCGCGATTCCGGGCTGACGGCGATTAACGTCAGCGTGGATAGCCTCGATGCGCGTCAGTTTCACGCCATCACCGGCCAGGACAAGTTTCATCAGGTGATGGCCGGCATCGATGCCGCATTTGCCGCTGGCTTCGAAAAAGTGAAGGTCAATACCGTGCTGATGCGCGACGTTAACCATCACCAGCTCGACACTTTTCTGGCGTGGATCCAGCCGCGCCGCATTCAGCTACGTTTTATTGAATTGATGGAAACCGGCGAAGGCAGCGATCTGTTCCGCCGCCATCATATCTCGGGCATGGTGCTGCGCGATGAGCTGCTGCGTCGCGGCTGGATCCATCAGATCCGCCAGCGTAGCGACGGCCCGGCGCAGGTGTTTTGCCATCCGGATTATGCCGGGGAAATCGGTCTGATTATGCCTTATGAAAAAGACTTCTGCGCCACCTGTAACCGTCTGCGCGTCTCTTCCGTGGGTAAATTGCACCTGTGCCTGTTCGGCGAAGGCGGCGTCGATCTGCGCGATCTGCTCGCCGATGAGCAGCAGCAGCCGGCGCTGGAGGCGCGCATATCCGAGGCGTTAACGCACAAAAAACAGACCCACTTCCTGCATCAGGGCAACACCGGTATTACCCAGAACCTGTCCTATATTGGCGGATAATTCATTTTAAGGAGCGATCAGATGAGCCAGGCCAGCGCTGAGTTTATCCCGACCCGTATTGCTATTCTCACCGTCTCCAGCCGACGTGGCGAAGAGGACGACACCTCCGGACACTGGCTGCGCGACGCGGCTGAGGAGGCGGGGCATGTCATCGTCGATAAGGCGATTGTGAAAGAGAACCGCTACGCCATTCGCGCTCAGGTGTCGGCGTGGATTGCCGGCGATGAGGTGCAGGTGGTGCTGATTACCGGCGGCACCGGTTTTACCGACGGCGACCAGGCGCCGGAAGCGCTGCTGCCGCTGTTTGACCGCGAAGTGGAAGGTTTCGGCGAGGTGTTCCGCATGCTCTCCTTCGAAGAGATCGGTACCTCGACCCTGCAGTCCCGCGCCGTTGCCGGGGTGGCGAACCGCACGCTGATTTTTGCGATGCCCGGCTCAACCAAAGCCTGTCGTACCGCATGGGACAATATTATTGCGCCGCAGCTCGATGCGCGCACGCGCCCGTGCAACTTTATCTCTCATCTTAAGAAGTAATTTATGACGCAGCTGACCCATATTAACGCCGCCGGCGAAGCGCACATGGTCGATGTCTCAGGGAAAGCGGAGACGGTTCGCGAAGCGCGCGCCGAGGCCTATGTTGAAATGCAGGCCACGACGCTGGCGATGATTATCGACGGTAGCCATCACAAAGGTGATGTCTTTGCCACCGCGCGCATTGCCGGGATCCAGGCGGCAAAACGCACCTGGGAGCTGATTCCGCTTTGCCATCCGCTGATGCTGAGCAAAGTCGAAGTCAATCTGCAGGCGCAGCCCGAGCATAACCGGGTGCGTATCGAATCCCTGTGCCGTCTGACCGGGAAAACCGGCGTTGAGATGGAAGCCCTGACCGCCGCTTCCGTCGCCGCGCTGACGATTTACGATATGTGCAAAGCGGTGCAGAAAGATATGGTGATAGGTCCGGTGCGCCTGCTGGCGAAAAGCGGCGGCAAGTCCGGCGATTTCAGAGTGGAAGATAGCCATGATTAAGGTTCTTTTTTTTGCCCAGGTGCGCGAACTGCTCGGCACCGACTCCCTGACGCTCGATCCGCAAGGCCTGACCACGGTTGAAGCCGTTCGCCAGCAGCTGATCGCCCGCGGCGACCGCTGGGCGCTGGCGCTGGAGGAGGGCAAGCTGCTGGCGGCGGTAAACCAGACGCTGACGACGTTTGATCACCCGCTGGCGGCCGGTGATGAAGTGGCGTTTTTCCCGCCGGTTACCGGGGGATAACATGACGCAGACGCGTATTATCGTCAGCCATGACCGCTTTAAGGTCGGCGACGAATACCCCTGGCTGGCCGAGCGCGATGAAGACGGCGCGGTAGTGACGTTTACCGGCAAGGTCCGCAACCACAACCTTGGCGACAGCGTCAAAGCGCTGACCCTCGAACACTATCCGGGGATGACGGAAAAGTCGCTGGCGGAGATTGTGGAACAGGCGCGCGAGCGCTGGCCGCTGGGCCGGGTGACGGTGATTCACCGTATCGGCGAGATGTGGCCCGGGGAGGAGATTGTCTTTGTCGGCGTCACCAGCGCCCACCGCGGTAGCGCGTTTGCGGCGGGGGAGTTTATTATGGATTACCTGAAGACCCGCGCGCCGTTCTGGAAGCGGGAGGCGACGCCGGAAGGCGAGCGCTGGGTCGATGCGCGAGATAGCGACCGTGAAGCGGCAGAACGCTGGTAGTGTGGTACGCTTAGAAGATAAATTTCGTTAATCAGGAGACAGTCATGGATAGATATCCTCGTTCCGGGTCGATCGTACAGGGTCGCAGCGGACTTCAAACTTATATGGCGCAGGTGTACGGCTGGATGACGGTCGGGCTGCTGCTCACGGCGTTTATCGCGTGGTTTGCGGCCAACACCCCTGCGGTGATGATGTTTGTCTTTTCCAGCAAAATAACCTTTTTCGGCCTGATCATCGCCCAGCTGGGGCTGGTATTTGTGCTCTCCGGCATGGTGCAGCGGCTGAGCGCGGGAATGGCGACCACCCTGTTTATGCTCTATTCGGCGCTAACCGGGCTCACCTTATCCAGTATATTCCTCGTCTATACCTACTCATCGATCGCCAGTACCTTCGTGGTGGCAGGCGGGATGTTTGGCGTGATGAGCCTTTACGGCTATACCACTAAACGCGACCTGAGCGGCTTCGGCAATATGCTGTTTATGGCGCTTATCGGTATCCTGCTGGCGTCGCTGGTTAACTTCTGGCTGAAGAGCGAAGCGCTGATGTGGGCGGTGACCTACATCGGGGTGATCGTCTTCGTCGGCCTGACCGCCTATGACACCCAGAAGCTGAAAAACATCGGCGAGCAGATTGACGTTCGCGATGCGTCAACGCTGCGCAAATACTCGATTCTTGGGGCGCTGACGCTGTATCTGGACTTTATCAACCTGTTCCTGATGCTGCTGCGCATTTTCGGCAACCGTCGTTAACTCGTTCCCGGATGGCGGCGCGATGCGCCTTATCCGGGCTACCAGACCGCAGAAAACGATGAACCTGTAGCCCCGGTCAGCATCCGCGACCGGGGCTTTTTTGACTACTCGCCCGCCAGCTTGCGCTGGTTTTTCTCCCGCAGATGCTTCGCCCGGCTCTCCAGAATCAGGTAGCCGATGGTCGCCAGCAGCAGCGGCAGGAAGTAGTACAGGGCGCGATAGGCAAGCAGGGCGGCAATAATCGCGCCGCGCGAAATCTCTTCCCCGGAAAGCATGGCGATAAATACCGCCTCAAGCACGCCAATGCCTGCCGGAATATGCACGATAACCCCCGCAATGCTGCTGACCAGCAGCACGCCGAGCACGAGAAAATAGTCCACCTGCGGGCCCAGCAGCAGCCAGATAATCGCCCCCATCGCCATCCAGTTCAGGCTGGAAACCGCCATCTGCAATATCGAGAAGCGCCAGGACGGCAGCACCAGCCGCTGGCCTTTTATCGTCAGATGGCGCTTTTTAGCAAAGGCGCAGGCCCACAGGTAAAACGCGGAAATCAGCAGTAAAACGACGCCCAGAATTTGCAGCGACGACTGGCTGATATACCAGCGCTCGGGCACCTTCACCATGCCGGAGCTAAAAATAATACCGCCGAGCAGAATATAGCCCAGCCAGTTGGTGGTAATGCTCAGAGAGAAGATACGGGTAATGGTTGCGCCGCTCAGGCCGAGGCGCGAGTAGAGCCGATAGCGCATACCAATCCCACCCACCCAAGTGCTGAGCGTCAGGTTAAAGGCGTAGCAGATAAACGACACCAGCATCACCTGGCGTTTAGCCAGCTTGTGGCCGCAGTAAGCGCGCCCCAGCAGGTCGTAGCAGCCATAGATCAGGTAGCTGGCGATAACCAACCCGATGGCGCTGAGCAGCGCCGTACGGTTGTAATCGCGAATGACCTTCCACACGTCCTGCCAGTCGATTTTTTGCGCATAGACCACCAGCAGAACGACGACGGCGATAAAAAAGAGCACCGTCAGGATTTTTTTCGCCATCCGCCAGCGAGGGTGAGATTTCGCCATCAGGATTTCACCTCCTGGTTTTCCGGGTCCACGCGGTCCTGGGTTTCTATTTCTGGCTGTACCGGGGGCTGAACCCGCGACAGCAGCGGCGTATGGGCCGGTAGCCATCCGACCCAGGCAGGGAAGTGGCGCAGGAAGTGGAACGCCAGCACGCTAATGCCGAGCCGCCACCAGGTTCGTTTCGACAAAATGCGCTTATCGACCTCGCGGCAGTCGTTAAGGATTAAGCCATTGAGATTATCGCGCAGCGTCTGGTTAAACTCGCGGTCGTGAATCACCAGGTTGGCTTCCAGATTCAGCGACAGGCTCAGGGGGTCGAGGTTGCTGGAGCCCACAGTGGCCCAGTGATCGTCCGCCAGCGCCACTTTGCCGTGCAGCGGACGGCGGCGATATTCGAAAATCTGCACGCCGCCTTTTACCAGATAGTGGTAGAGCAGGCGCGCGCCGAATTTGACAATCGGAATATCCGGCTCACCCTGAACGATGAGCTTAACGCGCACGCCGCGGCGGGCAGCGTTGCGCATAGCGTGCAGCAGCCGATAGCCGGGGAAAAAGTAGGCGTTAGCGATAATAACTTCCCGGCGGGCGCTGGTCAGCATCTTCAGATAGTGACGCTCAATATCATCGCGATGATCCTGATTATCCCGCCAGATAAACAGCGCCTGCGCTTCGCCGGGGTTGCGGTTGATTTCAGGCTTATGCCGACGCCGCTGCCACCAGCGTCGTGTCGCTTCGCTGGTGGGGAGGTTTTCGAGTTCAAATTGCAGAATATCGAGCACTACCGGCCCTTCGACCTGTACGGCGTAATCCTGTTTGGCCTCCGGGCCGTAATCGGTCATGTGCTCGGCGGAGTAGTTAATGCCGCCGACAAAGGCGGTAACGTCGTCAATCACCACGATTTTGCGATGCATACGGCGAAATAAATTGGTGCGCATGCCGAGCAGGCGCGGGCGCGGATCGTAATAGCGAAAAATCACGCCAGCCGACGTCAGCTCGCCCACAAAGCTTTCGCTTAAATCCGGCGAGCCGTAGCCGTCCAATAAGACCTCGACGCGCACGCCGCGCTGGGCCGCTTTTAACAGAACGGCATGGAGCTGTTTGCCGACGTCATCTTCAAACCAGATAAAAGACTCAAGGATCACCCGCTGCTGCGCGCGGCCGATGGCGGCAAACAGGGCCGGATAATAGTTATCGCCATTTTCTAATAGCCGAATGCGGTTTCCTTCCTGCCAGCTGCATTTCACAGATGTATCTCCACGCTAAGCGGTGCATGATCGGACAGATGACGCCACTGTTTTAACGCCAGCGCTCTGGGCTGGCTGGCGTGGGCGTTTTTTACGTAGATGCGGTCAAGTCGCAGCAGCGGAAAGCTGACCGGGAAAGTGCGCGCCGGGCGCCCTCTGGCGCGGGTAAAAATCTCCTCCAGCCCGGCCTGGGCTTTAAGCTGGCGGTTCGCCTGCTGCCGCCAGTCGTTAAAATCACCGGCTACCACCACCGGTTCGCCCGCGGGTAAACCGTTCACCCAGTCCGCCAGCATCGTCAACTGGGCCTGGCGTTGATGAGCGCGCAGTCCCAGGTGCACGCAGAATAAATGGATAGCGATGCCGCTTTCCGGCGGGACGATGCGGCAGTAGAGCAGGCCGCGCTTTTCGCTGTTGCCGACCGAAACATCGAGATTTTGATAATGTTCGATGGGGAAGCGGGAGAGGACCGCGTTGCCGTGATGCCCTTCCGGGTAAACGGCGTTACGACCGTAGGCATAATCGCTCCACATGGTATCGGCCAGAAACTCATAGTGGGTGGTATCCGGCCAGTTTTCGATATGCAGCGGATGAATTTCGTGCGCCCCCATCACCTCCTGCAGGCAAACAATGTCGGCGCTGACGCTGCGCACCGCTTCGCGTAATTCGGGCAAAATAAAGCGGCGATTGAACGCAGTAAACCCTTTATGAGTGTTAATTGTCAGCACGTTTAACGAAAATCGCGGCATTTGTTTGTCCTTATTTCTCTGGGCAATGTCACTTTCCTGTAGGAAATAGTGTAGTAGAGGTCACAAAAAGATGCGGTGATACGGAATTTTCCGTAAAGTGCGGTACTCTGAGTAGCAGAGAAAAATCCTTCAGGAGAGAAGCCATGAAGTGGCAACAACGTGTACGCGTCGCAACGGGTCTTAGTTGCTGGCAGATTATGTTGCATCTACTGGTCGTGGCAGTACTGGTGATGGGTTGGATGAGCGGCGCGCTGGTGCGCGTCGGATTAGGTTTGTGCGTGCTGTACGGCGTCACGTTAGTGTCGATGCTGTTTTTGCAGCGCCATCACGATGAGCGCTGGCGCGACGTCGGTGATTTCCTTGAGGAACTCACCACCACCTGGTACTTCGGTACCGCGGTGATCGTGCTGTGGCTGCTGTCGCGCGTGCTGCACAATAACCTGCTGCTGGCCCTCGCCGGGCTGGCAATACTGGCCGGTCCGGCGGTGGTTTCACTGCTGGCAAAAGATAAAAACAGATACGCTAAATCGTTCGGGCTACAACAAGGCGGCAACGCAGCGAATCCCCAGAAGCATAGATAACTATGTGACTGGGGGGAGCAAGGCGAGCCAGCTACAGTTGTGGCTTGAACGATGACGAGTATTACGCGATCTTTCTTCGGAACATCGCATACGCCGCCGAGCCGGTGGTGGCCGCTATGACCAGTAGCGGCCACAAACTTCCCCACACGATTTCCAGACTCGCATCCTTCAAATAGATCTGCTTGGTGATATCGGTGAAATGACGAATCGGATTCACCCACGTCAGGTTTTGTAGCCATACCGGCATATTTTCCACCGGCGAAACGTAGCCGGAGAGTAAAATCGCCGGCATCATAAAGACGAATACGCCGATAAACGCCTGCTGCTGCGTGGAGCACAGCGACGAAATCAGCAGTCCGAATCCTACCAGCGACAGACCGTAAACGATCATCGTGAAGTAAAACAGCAGCAGTGAGCCAGCGAAGGGAATCTGATAGGCCCAGATACCGATCCCCAGCACGATGGTCGCCTGCAGGGTGGCGACAATCAGCGCCGGGACCGCTTTACCGATAAAGATCTGCCAGGTTGCCAGCGGCGAGACCAGCAGCTGGTCGAGCGTCCCCTGTTCGCGCTCGCGGGCAACGGAGAGCGAGGTGACGATCATTACGCCGATGGTGGTGATCATGGCGATCAGCGACGGCACCACGAACCATTTGTAATCGAGATTCGGGTTATACCAGTTGCGTACCACCAGCTCGCTATTGTTCGGTTTGGCTTTGCCTTCCAGCAGGTCCTGCTGATAGCTTTTGACGATCTGCTGGAGGTAGTTGGCGGCAATTTGCGCGCTGTTGGAGTTGCGCCCGTCCAGCAGCAGCTGGAGCGGGGCGGTCTGGTTGGTGTCGAGGTTGCGCGAAAAATCCGCCGGGAAACGCACGACCAATAGCGCTTTTTGTTCATCGATGGTCGGTCTTATTTCCTGAGGGCTTTTCAGTAACAGCACGTGGGTGAAGGCTTTGGCGCGGGCAAAGCGCTGGGTCAGCTCCACGGCGTGCTTGCCGTTGTCTTCGTTATAGATGGCGATGGTGGCGTTCGTTACCTCCAGCGTGGCGGCAAAGGGGAACAGCAGCACCTGAATGAGCACCGGCATAATCAAAATCGCCCGCGTCTGCGGTTCACGCAACAGCGACTGTAGCTCTTTGCGGATTAACGTCCATAAGCGATGAAACATCTTATATTCTCTCTTTATACTGCTTTGTATTCCCGGACTGCGCTTATCCTGGCTACCCAATCTGGCAGAAACGGTAGCCCGGGTAAGACGTTAGCCGCAACCCGGGGGCACGCAGGCAAATTAATCCAGACGCCGTTTGGTTTTCAGCCACGTCAGGCCGATAAACATCACCGCCGAGGCGATTAAAAACATCACGTTCACCAGCAGCACCACCGGGATGTTGCCCGCCAGAAACAGGCTTTGCAGGGTGCTGACAAAATAGCGCGCCGGGATCACGTAGGTCACCGCGCGGATTATCGCCGGCATGCTGTCTATCTGAAAAATAAACCCGGACAGCATAATTGAAGGCAGGAATGCGGCATTCAGCGCCACCTGCGCGGCGTTAAACTGGTTGCGGGTAATGGTGGAAATCAGCAGCCCCATTCCCAAGGTGCTCAGCAAAAACAGGCTGGTGATAAAAAACAGAATCACCAGCGAACCGCGAAAGGGCACGCCGAGAATAAACACCGCCACCAGCATACACAGCAGCATCGCCAGCATGCCGAGGAAATAGTAGGGGATCAGCTTGCACAGCAGCAGCTCGGCGCGGGTAATCTCGGTCGACAGCAGCGCCTCCATGGTGCCGCGCTCCCACTCGCGGGCCACCACCAGCGAGGTCAGGATCGCGCCGACTACCGTCATAATGATGGTAATCGCGCCGGGGATAATAAAATGCTGGCTGATCGCGGCCGGGTTAAACCAGTAGCGCGTCTGCACGTCGATTAGCGGCTCGAAGGTTTCGCCGCGATCTTCCGCCCGCTGCTGCTGCCAGATTTGCCAGATGCCTTCGACGTAGCCCTGAGCGAAGTTAGCGGTATTCGGTTCGCTGCCGTCGGTGATGAGCTGGATCGGCGCATCGTCGCCGGGGCGGGCCATCTTCTGGTCGAAGTCCACCGGCAGGGTTACCAGGGCGCGAATGCGTCCCGCCTGCATCATCTGCACCAGTTCCTGGCGGTTATCGCTGATGGTGGCGTCGATATAAGGGGAGCCGGTCATGGTATGGACAAAATCTAGCGCCTCTTCGCTCTGCTGCTCCAGCAGCACGCCCACCCGCAGCTTGCTGGAGTCGAGGTTAATCCCGTAGCCAAAGATAAACAGCAGCAGCAGGGGGATGACCACCGCAATCAGCCAGCTGCTGGGGTCGCGGACAATCTGCCGCGTCTCTTTCACGCACAGGGCGCGTACGCGCCGCCACGATAGCAGTTTACCGCTCACCGGCGTTCTCCTTATCCCAGTCGTGAATGAGGGTGATAAACGCCTGCTCCATCGTCGGGTCAGGCTGTTCATCATCCGCCGCCAGCGCCTTCAGATCGTCCGGCGTGCCGCTGGCGATCAGTTTGCCGCGATAGACCAGGCCGATACGATCGCAATACTCCGCTTCATCCATAAAGTGGGTGGTGACCATCACCGTCACGCCTTTATCCACCATACTGTTGATATGCAGCCAGAATTCGCGGCGGGTGAGGGGATCGACCCCGGAAGTGGGTTCATCAAGAAACAGGATATCCGGTTCGTGCATCAGCGAGCAGGCCAGCGCCAGGCGCTGTTTATAGCCGAGCGGCAGATCGTCGGCGGCCTGCCGGGCGATGCTTTTCAGGCCAAACGCCTCGCTCATGCTGGCGATTTTGTCGTTCTGCGCCCGTCCGCGCAGGCCGTAGACGCCGGAGAAGAAGCGCAGGTTCTGCTCAACGGAAAGGTTGCCGTAGAGCGAGAACTTCTGCGCCATATAGCCCAGATGCTGACGCGCCTTGCCGGAGCTGACTTTCAGGTCCATGCCCAGCACCAGCGCTTTCCCGGAGGTGGGGACCAGCAGGCCGCACATCATCTTAAACGTCGTGGACTTTCCCGCGCCGTTAGGCCCGAGGAGGCCGAAAATCTCCCCGCGTTTGACCTGAAAATCAACGTGGTCGGTGGCGGCAAAATCGCCGAATTTCTTGGTCAGGGTCTGCGCTTCAATCACCGTGTCCTCATGGGAGCCTTCCACGGTGTGGATAATGTTGCCCAGCGGCGATTCGGCAGTACCGGCGCCGCCCAGCAGGTCGATAAAGGCATCCTCGAAGCGCGGCGCGGTTTCGGCGACCTCCAGCGGCGGCATATCGCCAGCCTTCTGTACATCGCTGATGCTGGCCTCTTTTTTAAGGATCAGGCGTACCGATTTACCCTGAATCACGCCATCGCTGACCTGCGGCAGCTTCAGCGTACGCTGGAGGAGGCGGCGGTTATTCTCCCGGGCGCTGGAAACCAAAAAGCTGCGTCCGGCCATGGTCTGCGTCAGCTCTTTTGGCGCCCCCTGGTAGAGCAGCTGGCCCTCGTTCATCAACAGAACGTCCCGGCACTGCTCGGCCTCATCAAGATAAGAGGTGCTCCAGAGGATCAGCATTCCGTCGCCCGCCAGTTCGTGCACCATCTGCCACAGTTCGCGGCGGGAGATGGGGTCGACGCCGACGCCGGGTTCATCCAGCAGCAGGACTTTCGGTTCGCCGACGAGGGTGCAGGCCAGGCCAAGTTTCTGCTTCATGCCGCCGGAAAGCTTGCCCGCCAGCCGGCCGGTAAAGGGGCCGAGGGAGGTAAACTCCAGCAGCCTGGCGAAGGTTTTTTCCCGCGCCTCGCCGGTCACGCTGCGCAGATCGGCGTAGAGCGTCAGGTTTTCCATCACCGTCAGATCTTCATACAGGCCGAATTTCTGCGGCATATAGCCGAGCACCGCATGCAGGGCGCTATCGTCGGCAATCGGGTCGAAGCCGATCACTTTTGCGCTGCCTGCGTCGGGCTTCAGCAGCCCGGCGAGCATGCGCATCAGGGTGGTTTTTCCGGCGCCATCCGGGCCCACCAGACCGGTCACATAGCCGGAGTGAATGGTGCAGTCCAGCGGCGCGACGGCCGGGCGATCCATGCCGGCAAAGCGCCGGGTCAGGCCGCTCAGCGTAATCACGTCCTCGCTCATTGGCCGTTTCCGTGACTGAAGGTGACGGTGACCGGCATCCCCTGGCGCAGCGCGTCGTCGGCATCAGTGACCACAATACGCAGGCGATAAACCAGATCGGTGCGCAGGTCCGGCGTTTCCACGGTTTTCGGCGTGAATTCAGCGGTAGGGGAGACGAAGCCAATTTTGCCGCGGTAGGGTTTATCCGGGCGACTATCGGTGTAAAGCAGCACTTCGCGACCCGGCTGGGCCTGACCGAGGTTTTTTTCATCGATATAGGCGCGTACCCACACCGGATGGGTTAACGATAACGTCATCACCGTGCCGCCAGCGCTGAGCATGCTGCCCGGCTCGACGGCGCGGGTCATCAGCGTCCCGTCGGACGGCGAGGTCAGCGTGGTATCGTGCAGATCCAGCTTCGCCTGCGCCAGCGCGGCCTGCGCCTGTTCAAGGCTGGCTTTGGCCTGGGCGATTTCCTGCGGACGATTACCGGCGCGGTACTGGCGCAGCTTATCCTGCGCGGACTTCAGCGTCGCCTGGGCCTGATCGCGCGATGAGCGGGCGTTTTCCAGGTCGTTAGCGGAGATGGCGCTGCTTTTGCGCAGCCCCAGCTGGCGCTGGTAAAAATTCTGCGCATAGTCGTAAGCGGCCTGCGCCTGGTTGACCGCGGCGGCGGCCTGAGCGATCTCTTCCGAGCGATACCCCGCCATCATCAGGTCGTACTGCGCCTGGGCGGTGGAAACGTTGGCCTGAGCCTGCTGCAGGGCATTCTCGTAGGGCGCTCGGTCCAGCTCGCCCAGGGTCTGCCCGGCTTTAATCGCATCGCCCTCGTCGACGCTGAGCGACGCCAGCCGCCCGCCCACGCGGAAGCTGAGGTTGACGGTACGAATATCCACGTTGCCATACAGCGTGAGCGCTTTCTGCTGGCTGCTCTGGTACCACCACCAGCCTCCGCCAATGACAGCGGCCAGCAGGAGAAGCAGCACAACGACGATGAGCGGTTTTTTCATGACTCCAGACTCCTTTGCGATAATCCTTCCAGAACGAAATCAATATGGCAGGTGATAACCTCAATAATTTGCGCGGTTTTGTCCCGATCGAATTCAGCCCAGCCCGCGCGGCGCAGCACCGTTTCCCGACCAAGGCGAAAAGCGAGAACTTCGCCCAGCAGCGCGTGGGTGTGGAGGACCATTTCCGTGCTGTCAGCGTTAAGGCCGGTATAGGCGGCGATTAAGCGGGTCAGGTAGCAGTGTAGCGGAGCAATCACCTGATCGTGGATGAGCCGGTAGGCCGGCGTTGGCGACAGCTGCTCGCGGGAGATAAATTTGCTCAAATTGACGGTGTCGTCCTGGGTCAGCAGCAAAATCATATTCTGGCAGGCGCCCAGTATCAGGGTGCGCATGGCGGCTTTATCCGGAACAGGCTCAGCGCACAGCGCTTCCGCCGCCTGCGCGTGGGGGCGGAAATTGTGCTCGATAAAATCGGCAATCCACTGGGCGCAGGCGAGATAGAGATCGTCCTTGGAACCAAAATAGTAGGTAATGGCGGCGATATTCTGCCCGGCCTGGGCGGCAATATCGCGGGTTGTGGCGTGCAGGCCGTATTCGCCAAACTGGGCGATTGCGGCGGCGATAAGCAGGCTTTTCGCCTGCTCGCCCTTACTGGTCGTGGGAGTGGTTGTCATCGCGCGAGAAAAGTTAATCAATCGATTGATTAACTCTAGGCGCAGGTTGGCGGTTTGTCCACCGTTTGCTGCTAGATATGAAATCCTTCGCGACTCAGCTCTTCGGCAACCCAGGCAAAGAAGATCTTCACTTTCTCTTTTTGTTCATTCGGGTGCGGTAAAACGAAGTGATGCGCGTTAACCGGCATGCTGACGTCGCGGGTAAAGACGGGTTCCAGGTGGCGTTGGCTCACGCTCTGCCCGGCCAGCAAATTACTCTCAAGAATAATCCCCATTCCCATCCGGGCAGCCTCAATACTCATATAGGAGCGGTCAAAATTAAAAATAAAGTTTTTATTCCAGCCGCGAACCTTATGCCACGACAGCCAGTTGCTCCAGCCTATCAGCGTGCTATCGGAATGAATAAGGTCGCAGGCCAGCAGGTCTTCAATGGACTGAACGTCGCGGCCGGCTAAATAAGTCGATGAGCTAAAGGGGAGCACGCGTTCATTTTTTATGGTCTTGACCACCAGGGTTGGCCACTGTGAGAGCCCGTGGCGAATATCGATATCAATATTATCGCGGGAGAACTGGATGCTTTCATAAGAGCAGGTCAGGCTAATTTTAAGCTCCGGCCAGGCCTGGCGAAATTTATTCAGACGGGGCATCAGCCACAATAATCCAAAGCTCGGTGCGGAATGAATCCGTAAATAATCCTGGTGGATATCATTAATCACCTGGTTAGTGGCCTGACCAATAATATTTAACGCCCCGGAAACCTCTTTAAGGTATTTTTCGCCAATTGTGGTTAATACCATCCCTTTACTGCTACGGGAAAATATCTTTTTCCCCAGATACTGTTCCAGGCTGGCTATCTGATGACTTACCGCGGAGGCCGTAATATTAAGATTCTCTGCCGCCAGGTTCAGGCTGCCGGTATCAGCCACTTCAATAAAGGCCTGAATATTACGTAAGGATGGCATCGGCAAGCTTTTATTCTGCAGCGGCTGGTTCATGATTTCCTCCGGCGGGGGGAATAACGCAAGGCGGTTTTTTTACTCAGAAAGAAGGACGTCCAGCCGTTATCCCAGAAAATGATGGTCAGCATAGCACAGCCGGAAAATAAGTGATGGCGCAATCCGTGATGAAGTTAACAGTTTTTAAATGCACAACTCTCGAAAAAAATAATTGACAGGAATTTGAGTGCAGTCACGAAGCAAATTTTTCTCACGCGCAATTGAGCTTTTTTGAATACCCTTTCTTTTTGGGATTGTTATATTGCAACTACAGGCCTGATAACAGGGCGCGATGCGGTAAGGGTCGCGACAAAAAACATAAAAAAATAAAGAGGATACCCTATGTCACGTATAGATACTGTTGTCTGTACTGACGCCAGAAAAACAAAATATCGTTTCGTGGTTTTGACGATGATTTTCCTGGTGTATGCCATAAATTACGCCGACAGAACGAATATCGGTGCGGTACTGCCGTTCATTATTGACGAGTTTCATATCAACAACTTTGAGGCCGGGGCCATCGCCAGCATGTTTTTCCTCGGCTATGCGGTAAGCCAGATCCCGGCCGGTTTTTTTATTGCCAGACGCGGCACCCGGGGACTGGTCTCGCTGTCTATTTTCGGCTTTTCCGCTTTTACCTGGCTGATGGGCACCGTGAGCTCGGTGTTTGGCCTGAAGATGGTGCGACTGGGGCTGGGGCTTAGCGAAGGGCCGTGCCCGGTGGGGCTGGCTTCAACCATTAATAACTGGTTCCCGCCGAAAGAGAAAGCCACGGCAACGGGCGTCTACATCGCCGCCACCATGTTTGCGCCGATAATCGTACCGCCGTTGGCGGTGTGGATCGCGGTTACCTGGGGCTGGCGGTGGGTCTTTTTCTCCTTTGCGATACCGGGGATTGTGGCGGCGGTCGCGTGGTACCTGTTGGTTAAGTCAACGCCCGCGGAAAGCGGATTTGTTTCGCAACGCGAACTGGAAGAGATTAATGCCGGGCGTGAAACCGATAAAAACGCCGTCCGCGAAAATATATTAATTGCCGACCGCTTCACCTGGCTGGATAAAATTATTCGGGTGAAAAAGATGGCGCCTATCGATACGGCGAAAGGATTATTTACCTCGAAAAATATTCTTGGCGACTGTCTGGCCTATTTTATGATGGTCAGCGTGTTGTACGGGTTATTAACGTGGATCCCGCTGTATTTAGTGAAAGAGCGCGGTTTTGACGTGATGAGTATGGGCTTCGTGGCGAGTATGCCGTGCATCGGCGGCTTTATTGGCGCGATTGGTGGAGGCTGGATCTCGGATAAAGTGTTAGGCCGCCGGCGTAAACCCACCATGATGTTCACCGCGATTTCAACCGTGGTCATGATGCTCATTATGCTGAACATTCCAGCAAGCACCTTGGCGGTATGTATTGGATTATTCTTTGTCGGTTTTTGTTTGAATATTGGCTGGCCGGCTTTTACCGCCTACGGAATGGCCGTTTCGGACAGTAAAACCTATCCGATTGCCTCTTCTATTATTAATAGCGGCGGCAACCTTGGCGGCTTTGTCGCCCCGATGGCCGCCGGTTTTTTACTTGATCAGACCGGCAGCTTTAATTCTGTATTCACCTATTTTGGTATCTGCGCCGCAATAGGTCTGGTGGTGATTCTTTTCCTCGATGAGCCACAATAACGGCAATATTTCTGTTAATTAATATGACGTCATGTCATGGAGTGAAAATATGTTATTAAAAGATAAAGTCGCCATTATTACTGGCGCGGCCTCCGCACGCGGTTTGGGTTTTGCCACCGCCAAATTATTTGCCGAGAACGGCGCCAGCGTGGTCATTATCGACCTCAATGGCGAAGCCAGCAAAGCCGCAGCGGCGGCCCTGGGCGAAGGCCATCTTGGTCTGGCAGCGAACGTCGCCGATGAAGTTCAGGTGCAGGCCGCAATCGAACAGATTCTGGCGAAATATGGCCGGGTCGATGTGCTGGTGAATAACGCCGGCATTACCCAGCCGCTGAAGCTGATGGAAATTAAGCGCGCCAACTATGACGCTGTGCTGGACGTCAGCCTGCGCGGCACGCTGCTGATGTCGCAGGCGGTTATTCCGGCGATGCGGGCGCAAAAATCGGGCAGCATTGTCTGTATCTCTTCGGTTTCCGCCCAGCGCGGCGGCGGTATCTTCGGCGGCCCGCACTACAGCGCGGCAAAAGCCGGTGTGCTCGGCCTGGCGCGGGCGATGGCGCGCGAGCTTGGCCCGGATAACGTCCGCGTAAACTGCATCACGCCCGGGCTGATTCAGACCGATATTACCGCCGGCAAGCTGACCGACGACATGACGGCCAATATCCTCGCCGGGATCCCGATGAACCGTCTGGGCGATGCGGTGGATATCGCGCGCGCCGCCCTGTTCCTCGGCAGCGATCTCTCTTCCTACTCGACCGGTATCACCCTGGACGTGAACGGCGGCATGTTAATCCACTAAGCGAGGCAAGCAGATGAAGATGACAGAAACACAACAAGTTGCCGCGGCGGCGTGGCGTATTCGTCGCTATGCCCTGCAAATGGGCGAAGTCCAGGGGCAGGGCTATATCGGCCAGGCATTAGGCTATGCGGATGTGCTGGCCACCGCCTTCAGCCACGCGATGCGCTACCGTCCGGAAGATCCGCAGTGGGAAGGGCGTGACCGTTTTCTGCTCTCTCACGGTCATT
The DNA here is from genome assembly GCF_040061795.1 of Klebsiella sp. GN_Kp190. Taxonomy (NCBI): domain Bacteria; kingdom Pseudomonadati; phylum Pseudomonadota; class Gammaproteobacteria; order Enterobacterales; family Enterobacteriaceae; genus Klebsiella; species Klebsiella sp. GN_Kp190. The sequence continues at coordinate 31,154 of NZ_JBEAFN010000004.1, read as the reverse complement.
ACGCCATCGCCTATTATGCGGCGCTGCTGGAAGCGGGAATTATCCCGGAAGAGGAGCTGGAGACCTACGGTTCCGACGACAGCCGCCTGCCGATGTCGGGCATGGCGACCTATACGCCTGGAATGGAGATGTCCGGCGGCTCGCTGGGGCAGGGGCTCTCCATCGCCGTCGGGATGGCGCTCGGTCTGAAGAAGAAGGGCAGCGCATCCTGGGTTTTTAACTCTATGTCGGATGGGGAGCTGGACGAAGGTTCAACCTGGGAAGCGGCGATGTCGGCCGCCCACTACGGCCTGACTAACCTGATTAACCTCGTTGACGTGAACAAACAGCAGGCGGACGGCGATTCGCGCAAAATTCTCGGCTTTGAGCCGCTGCATGAAAAATGGGCCGCCTTCGGCTGGTACGTGCAGCGCGTGGACGGTAACGATCTGGCGGCGGTGGTGGCCGCCTTTGATAACGCGAAAAATCATGCGGGCAACCAGCCGCGGGTCATTTTATGCGACACGCTGATGGGCAAAGGGGTGCCGTTCCTTGAAACCCGCGATAAGAACCATTTTATCCGCGTCGATGCCGACGAATGGCAAAAAGCGATTGCGGTGCTGGACGCCAACAAACCGGAAGGAGTGCTGTAATGAGCCAGAGTAAACCACGCTTAAAAACGTCGGCGATGATCGCCTCCATTGCTGATGAAGGGCAGGCGACCGTTTCCGCGCCGTTTGGCGTCGCGCTCTCGAAGCTGGCGGCCCAGCGTCCGGAAATCGTCGGTATGACCGCGGACCTGTCAAAGTATACCGATCTACATATTTTCGCCCAGGCCTTTCCGGATCGCTTCTTCCAGATGGGAATGGCGGAGCAGCTGCTGATGGGGGCCGCCGGGGGAATGGCGAAGGAGGGATTTATTCCCTTCGCCACCACCTATGCCGCTTTTGCCACCCGTCGCGCCTATGATTTTATCCATCAGGTGATTGCCGAAGAGCATCTGAACGTGAAGATCTGCGCGGCGCTGCCGGGCCTGACCACTGGCTACGGGCCGAGCCATCAGGCAACGGAAGATCTGGCGATTATGCGCGGCATTCCCGGCATGGTCATCGTCGATCCCTGCGATGCGCTGGAGATAGAGCAGGCGGTACCGGCGATTGCCGACCACGACGGTCCGGTCTATATGCGTCTATTGCGCGGTAAGGTGCCGCTGGTGCTCGATAAATATGATTATCAGTTTGAGCTGGGCAAGGCGAAGCTGCTGGAGGACGGTAACGATGTACTGATTATCTCTTCCGGGCTGATGACCATGCGCGCCCTCGAGGCGGTTGAAAAACTGCGGGCCGATAATATCAGCGCGGCGGTGCTGCATGTCCCCACCATCAAACCGCTTGATGAAAAAACGATCGTTGCGCAGGCTTCGAAGCCCGGCCGTCTGGTGGTGACCGCGGAAAACCACACGTCGGTCGGCGGGCTGGGGGAGGCGGTTGCCGCGCTGCTGATGCGTAAAGGCGTACGCTGCGAGTTGGATACCGTCGGTTTGCCTGACGAATTCCTGCTGGCCGGCGCGCTTCCTACGCTGCACGACCGCTACGGCATCTCCACAGCGAAGATGGTCGAAAAAATTAAGTATCGCCTGCGTTAATCGCTTTCGCCGCCGCGTTGTGGGGGGGCGTTTCTCTGCTTTTGTTCGCGGTTTCCCCGTCGAGGCATTAAACGGGCTATTTCGGGGACGCCTGGCGCGAAGCGCCATCGCCGCTTCTCATCGACAGGACGGGGAGCAGTGGTTTGTTAGCCGGAGGATTCTTTTCGGCAGATTTTATGCGGTTCGTCACAAAATCTGCTAGACTGCGCAGCTTCATGGCATTGTGGTTTTTGCCATCTCTTTCGCAATAATCTCCCTGAAAACTACGCCTGTGACGGGCCGGGGCGGTTCGGAGTTGTTATGTCTTTTGATTCCCTTGGCCTGAATCCTGAAATCCTGCGCGCCGTCGCTGAGCAGGGCTACGTTGAGCCAACCCCAATTCAGCAGCAGGCTATCCCGGCAGTATTACAGGGGCGCGATCTGATGGCCAGCGCTCAGACCGGTACCGGCAAAACGGCGGGATTTACGCTGCCGCTGCTTCAGCATCTGATCCAACAGGAGCCGCATGCTAAAGGGCGTCGCCCGGTGCGTGCGCTGATCCTGACCCCAACGCGCGAGCTGGCGGCGCAGATTGGCGAGAACGTCCGGGATTACAGCAAATACCTCAACGTTCGCTCGCTGGTGGTGTTCGGCGGCGTGAGCATTAATCCGCAGATGATGAAGCTGCGCAGCGGCGTCGATATCCTGGTGGCAACGCCGGGTCGTCTGCTGGATCTTGAACATCAGAACGCCGTGAGCCTCGACAAAGTCGAAGTGCTGGTGCTGGACGAAGCCGATCGTATGCTGGATATGGGCTTTATTCACGATATTCGCCGGGTGCTGGCGAAGCTGCCGGCCAGACGTCAGAACCTGCTGTTCTCCGCAACCTTCTCCGATGACATTAAATCGCTGGCGGAAAAGCTGCTGCATAACCCGCTGGAGATCGAAGTCGCCCGCCGCAACACCGCCTCTGAGCAGGTGAGCCAACTGGTGCATTTTGTCGATAAAAAGCGCAAACGCGAGCTGCTGTCGCAGATGATCGGTGAAGGTAACTGGCAGCAGGTGCTGGTCTTTACCCGCACCAAGCACGGCGCAAACCATCTGGCGGAACAGCTCAATAAAGACGGCATCCGCAGCGCCGCTATTCACGGCAACAAGAGCCAGGGCGCGCGTACCCGCGCATTGGCTGACTTTAAATCCGGCGGCATTCGCGTACTGGTGGCCACCGATATCGCCGCGCGCGGTCTGGATATTGAAGAGCTGCCGCACGTGGTGAACTACGAGCTGCCAAACGTACCGGAAGACTATGTGCACCGTATCGGTCGTACCGGGCGCGCCGCGGCAACGGGTGAAGCGCTGTCGCTGGTTTGCGTTGATGAACATAAACTGCTGCATGATATCGAACGCTTGCTGAAAAAAGAGATCCCGCGTATTGCCCTGGCGGGCTACGAGCCGGATCCATCGATTAAAGCCGAGCCGATTCAGAACGGTCGTCAGCAGCAGCGCGGCGGCGGTCGCGGTGGCCAGGGTCAGGGTCGCGGTGGCCAGGGGCAAGGTCGCGGTCAGCAGTCCGCTCCGCGTCGTACCGATGGCGAAGCGCCGAAAGCGCGAACTCAGGACGGTAAGCCTCCTCGCCGTCGTCGCCCGCGCAAACCCGCCGCGGCGGAGTAACGCTATCCCGTCACTCCTGTGGCGAGTGTCGCGATCGCGCGGCTAAACCACTGATGGGTTGTCCGGGTAAGACTCCTTACCCGGACGCGCTTCGCTCAGCATAACCTCGAGCGTGATTCCAGTTTGCTCAGAAAGACGTTCCTTCCGACGGCTAAAAAATGGCACAATAGTGGCTGTTTATACAGTATTCAGGTTTTCTCATGGCTTTGACCGCAGCGCTGAAAGCGCAAATCGCCGCCTGGTATAAGGCGCTTCAGGAACAAATCCCTGACTTTATTCCCCGTCCTCCGCAGCGGCAGATGATTGCCGATGTGGCGAAGACGCTCGCCGGGGAAGAGGGGCGACATCTGGCGATAGAAGCCCCGACCGGCGTCGGCAAAACCTTGTCATACCTGATTCCCGGCATCGCCATTGCCCGTGAAGAACAAAAAACGCTGGTGGTCAGTACCGCCAACGTTGCTCTGCAGGACCAAATCTACAGTAAAGACCTGCCGCTGCTGCGCAAAATCATTCCCGACCTGCGATTTACCGCCGCCTTTGGCCGCGGGCGCTACGTCTGCCCGCGTAACCTGGCCGCGCTTGCCAGCACCGAGCCAACGCAGCAGGATTTACTGGCCTTTCTTGATGACGAACTCACGCCTAACAACCAGGCGGAACAGAAGCTGTGCGCGACGCTGAAAGCGGACCTTGATAGCTACAAATGGGACGGCCTGCGCGATCATACCGATAAAAATGTGGATGATTCATTATGGAGCCGCCTGAGCACCGATAAAGCCAGCTGCCTGAACCGCAACTGCCACTATTATCGCGAATGTCCGTTTTTTGTCGCCCGCCGGGAAATCCAGGAAGCGGAAGTGGTGGTGGCGAACCACGCGCTGGTGATGGCGGCGATGGAAAGCGAAGCGGTGCTGCCAGAACCGAAGCATCTGCTGCTGGTGCTGGATGAAGGCCACCATCTTCCGGAGGTGGCCCGCGATGCGCTGGAAATGAGCGCGGAAATCACCGCCCCCTGGTACCGCCTGCAGCTGGATCTTTTTACGAAACTGGTCGCGACCTGCATGGAGCAGTTTCGCCCTAAAACCACGCCGCCGCTGGCGAATCCCGAGCGTCTGAATGGGCATTGCGAGGAGCTCTATGAGCTCATCTCCTCCCTGAATAATATCCTCAATCTGTACATGCCGGCCGGGCAGGAGGCGGAGCACCGCTTCCCGATGGGGGAGCTGCCGCAGGAAGTGATGGAGATTTGCCAGCGGCTGGCGAAGCTCACCGAAACGCTGCGCGGTCTGGCGGAGCTGTTCCTTAACGATCTGGGCGAAAAAACCGGCAGTCACGACGTGGTGCGTTTGCACCGGGTTCTGCTGCAGATGAACCGCGCGCTGGGGATGTTTGAAAGCCAAAGTAAACTGTGGCGGCTGGCATCACTGGCGCAGTCCTCCGGCGCGCCAGTGACCAAATGGGTCACCCGCGACCTGCGGGATGGCCAGATGCATATCTGGTTCCACTGCGTGGGGATCCGCGTCAGCGATCAGCTGGAGAGGCTGCTGTGGCGCAGCGTCCCGCATATCGTCGTTACCTCTGCGACGCTACGCTCGCTCAATAGCTTTTCGCGTCTGCAGGAGATGAGCGGGCTGAAAGAGAAAGCGGGAGACCGCTTTGTGGCGCTGGATTCGCCCTTTAATCATGTCGAACAGGGTAAAATCGTCATTCCGCAGATGCATTACGAACCGCTTATCGATAACGAAGAGCAGCATATTGCCGAGATGGCCGCCTATTTCCGGGAACAGGTTGAGAGCAAAAAGCATCTCGGCATGCTGGTACTCTTCGCCAGCGGAAGAGCGATGCAGCGGTTTCTCGAACACGTTACCGATCTGCGCCTGCTGCTGCTGGTTCAGGGGGATAAGCCTCGCTACCGGCTGGTCGAGCTGCATCGTAAACGCGTTGAAGGCGGCGAGCGCAGCGTACTGGTTGGGCTGCAATCCTTCGCGGAAGGCCTGGATTTAAAAGGCGAACTGTTAAGCCAGGTGCATATCCACAAGATCGCTTTCCCGCCGATTGACAGCCCGGTGGTGATCACCGAAGGCGAATGGCTCAAAAGCCTCAACCGCTATCCGTTCGAAGTTCAGAGCCTGCCCAGCGCGTCATTCAACCTGATTCAACAGGTTGGCCGCCTGATCCGTAGCCATAGCTGCTGGGGAGAGGTGGTAATTTATGATAAACGCCTGTTGACCAAAAACTACGGTAAGCGTTTATTGAATGCATTACCCATATTTCCGATAGAGCAGCCAGCCGTCCCTGAGGTTATAGTAAAAACTAAAATAAAACAGACGCGTCGCAAACGGCGTTAGCGGTGCAATGTCGACGCGGTGAGAAGCTCAGAGGAGCCTGCAATGGACTACAGCAAAATCATTAAAGAAGTCGGGCGCGGAAAAAACCACGCTCGCGACCTGGACGTGGAAACGGCCCGCGCGCTCTACTCGCGGATGCTTAACGGCGAGGTGCCTGACCTTGAGCTCGGCGGCATTCTTATTGCCCTGCGCATCAAGGGCGAAGGTGAAGCGGAGATGAAGGGCTTCTATGAAGCGATGCAGGAGCACACCATTAAGCTGACGCCGCCGGTCGGCAAACCGATGCCGATTGTGATCCCCAGCTATAACGGTGCGCGTAAACAGGCCAACCTGACGCCGCTGCTGGCCGTCCTGCTGCATAAGCTCGGCTTCCCGGTCATTGTTCACGGCGTTAGCCACGATCCCACCCGCGTGCTGACGGAAACCATTTTTGACCTGATGGGGATCCCGGCGACGCTTCACGCGGGCCAGGCACAGGCGCGGCTAGACAGTCACCAGCCGGTTTACGTTCCGGTTGGCGTATTTTGTCCGCCGCTGGAAAAACAGCTGGCGATGCGCTGGCGCATGGGCGTGCGTAACAGCGCCCACACCCTGGCCAAGCTGGCGACGCCGTTTGCCGAAGATGCGGCGCTGCGCCTGTCGAGCGTTTCGCACCCTGAGTACGTCGGTCGGGTCGCGAAATTTTTTGCCGGGATCGGCGGCCGGGCGCTGCTGATGCACGGTACTGAAGGCGAAGTTTACGCTAACCCGCAGCGCTGCCCGCAGATTAGCCTGATTGATGAGACCGGTACGCGGGTGGTTAACGAGCGTCAGGATGGCGCCGCTGCGCAGGCAGTCGCTCTGCCGGAGTCAAAAGATCCCGAAGTGACCGCGCGCTGGATCGAGCGCTGTATGGTCGGGAGCGAACCGCTGCCGTCATCGTTGAAAATTCAGCTGGCCTGCTGTCTTCTGGCCACCGGCGTGGTCTTGTCTCTGGAGCAGGGGCTGGCGAAGGTGGCTGAGAGCTGGTAACTCTATCGCAGGATCTCAGGCAAAAAAAAGCCCGTCCAGTGGCATGGACGGGCAAGGCAAGGGTATTAAAGGATCTTACAGGGTTAAAACAGTGGCATTACAGGGTGTTGCTGTTGCTACAGGGATAACTGACGATTATTTATAGATAACCGCAGTACCGCTCAGTTTGTTGTTGCTGTTAGCGGAGGTAATGCTATAGCCGGTTGCGCCAGCGGCCTCAGCTTTTTCAGCCAGTTTAGCTTCCAGTCCATCCAGCGTCGTCGCGCCTTCAGCGGAAACCACACCAATTTTGTTCATGCTCTCTGCCTGAGCCGATGTCACCGGCTGAGCGGCGAACGCGCCGAAAGACAGAGCGGAAAGGGCGATAGCGGCGGCAGCATATTTGATGTTTTTCATAGTTAATCTCTCGCAGGTTGTTCTGTATAGGGGACGATGTTCCGTCGATGTGATAAGTATCACGGTTTTTAGCGGGAGATAAAATCGAAGGAAATTAACAGTCTTCATCTAATTTTTTGAACGACTATTAATTTATTGAATATTAATAAATTATTTTAGCCGGCGGCGGCGAAACAGGTCGGGGCGGCGAACGGGGGGCTGGAAGGGCACATTTTGCCACGCCGTTTGCCAAAAAACGTGCGCGAAAAGATAACGCGATGTGCGTAATGAACGGTAAATATTGGTCAGCTAAGCTGGCTATCCTTGGAGCCTCTGCGATTATATCCTGAAAATGTATTGTTATGTAAATCTTTCTCCTGTTGGCATTTTACGCAGTATTTCACCCCCGCCACCGCCCGTCGACGCGCCTCAGGAATCGGCTCTCCGCATTCTTCACAAAATTTGTTGCTTTCCCCCGATGACAGTTCGTTTCGCGCCCGAGCTATCGCGTCGTTGATGGTGCTGTCGATCTGTTCCTGCACCGCGTCATCATTCGCCCAGCCTGATGCCATAGTTCACCTCGCTATCTCGCCTCTCTTTAGTATAGAGAATATGGGGATAAAAAATGACCAGACAAGGCTCAGATCTCTGACCATTCGCGCAGCAGGTTATGGTACAGATTAAGCAGAGACAGGACTTCGTCACTTTCGCCGTGGCGGCTTTTTAATTTCTGAATATTGCCATCCAGTTCAAACAGCATACTGCGGCGTTTATCGTCGCGGATCATTGACTGAACCCACAAGAACGAGGCGACGCGAACGCCTGAGGTCACCGGGGTGACGCAGTGCAGGCTGCTTGAAGGATAGAGCACCAGGTCCCCGGCAGGGAGCTTAACCGAATGCTGTCCGTAGGTATCGTTCACGACCAGCTCACCGCCTTCGTAGCTCTCCGGGGGGCTTAAAAAGAGCGTGGCGGAAAGATCGGTGCGCATCCAGCCTCCCTGCGCCTGGCTGCGCACCGCGCCGTCGACGTGGAAACCATAAGTTTCGCTCTGCTGATAACGATTAAACAGCGGGCTGGAAATCGCTTTCGGCAGCGCGGCGGCAAAAAACAGCGAGCTGCGATTCAGCGCCGCCAGTACGTTGCCCTGAAGTTCGCCGTAACGATTGCTGTGGGTATCAACCTGCTGGTTATTTTTGACCTGGGCGCCCAGATCGCCGGTCGTCACGCGCCCGTCGACCCATTCCGCCTGCTGCAGCTGAGCGATAAAATCGTCCACTTCCTGAGAGCTGAGAACGGCGGGAATATGATACATCATCGTTTTATCTCCGGAGAAAACGGGGCGCAGCCGCCCCGGGGTGGATCAGAAGTGCATATTGGCGGTGAGCACGAAGGTTCGCGGTTCACCCGGGTGATAACGGTAGCCGCTCTTGTTAATCGAGGCGACATAGTCGGTATCAAACAGGTTGTAGACGTTCAGCTGCAGGTCGAGATTACGGTTAATGCGATAGCCGACTTTGGCATCAGCCACCCAGTAGCCTTCGGTATAGGAAGGCGTGCCGACCGCACCGTCGCTGCCGCGATGCATGCTGCCGACGTATCGCGCGCCGGCGCCGACGGCGATCGCATCGGTGGCCTGATACTGGCTCCAGAGGGTAAACGCGTGCTCTGGCGTATACGGCAGCGCGCTGGTGCCATCCTGGGCGGTATTCGCGCCTTCACGAACGCTGGCGTGCTGTTGGGTATAGCCGCCAATCACCTGCCAGTCGGGCGTGATATTACCGGCCAGAGAGATCTCATAGCCTTCAACGCGCTTCTTACCGTACTGCGAATAGCTGCCGTCGTCGTTCTGCTCGACTTCGTTTTCAATATCGGTGCGGAAGAGGGCGGCGGTCAGCAGCAGGCGCTTATCCATCAGCTCCCACTTGGTGCCGACTTCGCTGGTTTTGGCCTTCTGCGGTTTAAAGTCGGTTCGGTTGGCGCTGCTGCCGGTGCCGCTTTGCGCGAGGGTGAAGTTGCTCCCTCCCGGCGGCTGCTGGGAGACGGCGTAGTTGACGTAGAGGTTGCCGTTATCGGTCAGGTGGTACAGCGCGCCAGCCTTCCAGTTAACCAGGTTACCGCTGGTTGAGGTATCGACGGTGGTGACGGGGGTATTTTTCGCGACTCCGGTCGGGCAGGCGATGGCGCCGCGTCCGGTACCGCCGCACAGGCTGGCGCTATCGTATTTGGTCTGGTAGTTATCCAGACGGATCCCGCCGTTAAGTTCGACGTCCTGGGTTATCTGCAGCGTATCGAAAGCATAGACGCCGAAGGTATCCGTCTGTCCGTTAGCGTTGGCGCCGCTGCGGTTCAGGCCGCCGATGGAGATATCGCTGTTCGGATGATAAATATTCACCGCCGGAGGCGTGAGCGGATATACCCCGTAGTTGGTCTGGGTTTCGCGGGTAAATTCCACACCGGTGCTGACGTCATGACCGATGGCCCCGGTATAGAACGTCGACGTCAGGTTAGTCTGGTTGGTCAGGATCTTGTTGCTGGTATCTTTGGTGTTCGCCAGGCGCGACCAGGTCCAGGTGCCGACATCGTTGGGGTTTGGCTGAGTGATGTTTGACGCGCCGCCCATCACCGCAGTCATCAGGTAATCCTGCTTCACGCGAGACCAGCGGGTGGTGTTGCGAATCGTCGTCGTGTCGCTCAGGTCGTGCTCGAAGCGCATCGTCACGGTATCGGTTGTGGAATCATCGTAGTCGGAGTCGGTGCCGTAGAAGTTGCTGGTGGCGACCTTGCCGGAGTGATTCAGCGCCGAGGTGCCGGCGTTGGGAGCGGAATAGCCCGGCAGACCGATGGTGGGAATGCCGCCGTCGGGCGTGTTGTGCTGGGTTACGTGCAGATAGTTAAGATACAGGCGGTTTTCGGTGCCGAGGCCAAATGCGGCCGATGGCGCGACGCCGTAACGCTCGTTTTTCACCTTGTCCCGGCCCGCATCATGGGTTTTCTCGCCCATCAGATTCAGACGCACCGCGCTGGTTTCGCCAATGGCCTCGTTAATATCCAGGGTGCCGCGTCGGAACCAGGCGCTGCCCGCGCTGGCGGAGGCGTCGATGCCGGAATCGAGGCGCGGCTGTTTGCTGATCATATTGATCGAGCCGGTCGGCGCGCTGCGTCCGTAGTCGGAGCCTGAAGGTCCCTTGATGACTTCGATCTGCTCGGTATTAAAAGTATCGCGGCTGACGCTGCCGATATCGCGGATGCCGTCGACGTAAATGCTGTTGGAAGTGTCCGCCCCGCGCATGTAAATCGCGTCGCCGGTCGTCGAGTTGCCGTTTTCGCCGGCAAAGAAAGCGCCGACGCCGGGAACGTTTTTCAGCGCGTCGGTGAGGTTAGTGACGCCCTGGTCCTTCATCACCTGCTCAGAGACCACGCTAACCGTCCGCGTCGTGTCGGCGATCGGGCGTGAAAATTTAGGATCGGCGGAGCGGGTCGGCGCGTACAGCGATGGCGTCTGAGCTTCGACCACCAGCGTTTCGCCGCTATTTTTTTCAGTGCTATCCGCGGCAAGCAGCTGGCCGGTCGGAGAAAGACTCAGGCATAAGCCGGTGAAGAGAGTGAGCGAGTGAAAACTGCTGAACGGCAAATTGTTATTTTTTTCCATATCAATAAGTGACTTATAATTTTAATTAGGCCATAACGACCGCAGACGAAGCGTTGCTTCGCCCCGACCACTGCAGGTGATTTTTTACAAAAGCAATGAGTTTGATAATGATTGTGATAATCATTATCAAACAACAGGCGAATTTCTATCACTCATTTATAAAAAAATAAATACATTTATTTACATTGGCTGCATTTTTTCTACATAAAGGCGCGCCGGGCAGGCGAGGTTGTCGCGGGAAATGGCATTCAGCTACCCGGCCTGGAAAACGGCGTTAGTACAGGCCGGGTGGGAGGGTTAGCGGGCGTCCGGACGAACGAGGTCAAAGCGCAGGCTTTCATCAATGCCATAATAGGCGCTGGGGCCTCCGGCGCGCAGAATCGGCTGGGCCCTGGCGGTCTGGTAAATTCCGTCTTCCAGCAGCGATTCATCGATATGCACCGCCACCACTTCGCCCAGCACCAGCCAGGTGTCAACCGCTCGCCCTTCTGCGGTCGTTAACTGGATGCATTGTGAAAGGCGACACTCGAAGTTTACCGGGCTTTCGGCGACCCGCGGCGCGCTGACGATGCGGCTGGGAGCGGCAGTCAGCCCGGCGCGGATGAATTCATCTTCATTATGGGGAAGGGTGGCGGAGGTTTCGTTCATCGCGACCGCCAGAGGCCGGGTGGCCAGATTCCAGACGAACTCTTTAGTCTCGGCGATATTCTGTACGCTATCTTTCCAGCCGCTGCTGGCAAAACCAATAATCGGCGGCCGATAGTTAAAGCAGTTGAAAAAACTGTACGGCGCGAGGTTACGCTGGCCGCTGTTATCAAGGGAGGCTATCCAGCCGATGGGGCGCGGCCCGATAATGGCGTTAAGCGGGTCGTGCGGCAGCCCGTGTCCGTGCGAAGGTTGGTAGAAATACATACGACACCCGTGACAAAAAAAGAGATAACCAGACTCACTTATTTACCGCGCCGCCGTCAACGGGTATCTTACGCGGCTGTTCAAAGGAGATTGCCATGAAAGCCCAGAAACCGGGGTTACACCCGCGTAACCGTCACCAACAACGCTACGACCTGCCCGCGCTGTGCCAGGCCCACCCTGAGCTCCAGGGCTTTATCACCCTTAACCCGGTGGGTGAGCAGACCATCGACTTTGCCAATCCGCTGGCGGTGAAGGCGCTGAATAAAGCGCTGCTGGCGCACTTCTACGCGGTGAACCACTGGGATATTCCCGACGGCTTTCTCTGCCCGCCGGTGCCGGGCAGGGCTGACTACATCCATCATCTCGCCGATCTGCTGGCGCTGGATAGCGGGACGATCCCGGCCAACGCCAGCATTCTCGATATTGGCGTTGGCGCAAACTGCATCTATCCGCTCATTGGCGTGCACGAGTACGGCTGGCGTTTTACCGGCAGCGAAGTGAACGCCGACGCGTTCGCCAGCGCCCAGGCTATCGTCAACGGCAATCCCGGCCTGACTCGCCAGATCCGCCTGCGTCGTCAAAAAGACGCTAAAGCGATTCTGACCGGCATTATTCATAAAAATGAGACCTACGACGCGACCCTGTGTAACCCGCCGTTCCATGATTCCGCCGCCAGCGCGCAGGCGGGCGGTGAGCGTAAACGTCGCAACCTGGGACTGGGCGAGGAGAGCGTGCTGAACTTTGGCGGCCAGCAGCAGGAGCTGTGGTGCGAAGGGGGCGAGGTTGCGTTTATTACGCAGATGATTGCGGAGAGCCAGCAGTTTGGCCGTCAGGTGAAGTGGTTTACCTCCCTGGTTTCTCGCGGCGACAATTTGCCGCCGCTCTACCGTGCGCTGACCGACGTCGGCGCGGTGAAAGTAGTGAAAAAAGAGATGGCCCAGGGAAATAAGCAGAGCCGCTTTATCGCCTGGACCTTTATGGACGAAGCCAAACGTCGCCGCGCTTTATAACGTGGGCTCGGCGGGTGCCGGCGGTCCCGCCGGTGCCGGCATCGGCAGAACCTGGTAAGTTTGTACCGGCGCCCGCACGCCCGCGAGGTCAAAATGCCTTTTCACCTGAGTGTCGAGGGCGAACCTTACCGTCCACTGCTTCAACGGCAGGGTAGTAAAGGTGACGCGCAGGGTGAAGGCGGTATTGCTTAAGCCCACCAATCCTGCGAAAGAGGGCTCGCCAATGATCAGCCCGCGAATCTCTTCCTGCGCCATCACTTCCGCGACCGCGTCTTTCAGCGCCTGGTTGGCCTTATCCAGATCCTCCTGTCGATCAACGTCATAGTTGGCCACCACCGAGCCGATCCCGCGCACGAAGTTGGCGAAGGTGGTTATCGAAGACCACGGAATAATGTGATAAGCACCGGTATCCTGGCGTACGCCGACGGAGCGAATCGACATGCGTTCTACCGTCCCGGTTAACGGCCCGATGGTCACCAGATCGCCGGTATTCATGCCGTTCTCAAACTGGATGAAAATCCCGGTAATAATATCTTTAACCAGGGTTTGCGCGCCGAACGAAATCGCCAGGCCCAGCGCGCCGGCGCCGGCCAGCAGCGGGGCGATATTCACGCCCACTTCCGAAAGCAGGATCATGATAGTAATGGTGCTAATGACCACCGCCAGCGCGTTGCGAAACAGCGTCAGCAGCGTTCGGGCGCGGGCGCTGGGCAGCGGGCGGCCGTGAATATCCGATGCCAGCCGGTTCTCAATCAGGCTGGCGAGCAGCGTCCAGCCAATTGCCGAGAAGAAGAGGATCAGTGCGATACGAATCAGCACATCGACCGCTTTTTGCCCGCTGCCGTTATGCATCCACTGCCAAAAATCGAACAGCCCCCACGCGCTGAGCAGCAGCATGATCGCCACGCAGACCGTCAGGATACGCGCGGCTTTCAGCGACGCGGAGATCCAGCCGTTCAGCCGTTTTTGCAGTTCGGGGTAGTTGCGCTGGGTTTCCGGCGACAGGGTGATGGTTTTCGCAATCCAGCGCGACAGAATACCGGAGACTAGCGCGGCGGCGCCGATGATGGCCAGGCTGCGCAGCGTCGCGCCCATCATAAATTTCAGGCTGTTGCCGGGATCGAACAGGGAGAAGAAAAACAGCACGATAAAATAGGCGCAGGCCAGCCAGTGCCAGATCAGCGCAAAGGCGCGGATAAACAGGCTAAAGAAGGCCAGCGAGCGGTCGGCGAGATGGATAAGCCCTTGGGTAATCAATTTCTTATTGTGAAATATCAGGTACAGCGCCCAGAGCGTAATGCACAGCATAATCACCACGTTGGCCAGCGCTCCGAACTGTACGTTGACCTGGTTGGAGATAATCGGCACCGCGACGATGAGCCCGTAGCCAATCAGGCTGCTCAGCGCGCTGAGACGCAGGTTCCAGTATTTCGCCGCTTCATCGCTGAGGTTGAACGGGCGTAGCTCCGGGATGCGGGGGCAAAAAATAAGCCGCAGAATGGCCTTGAAAAATTCAATCAGCGCGAAGGCGTTGAGAAACAGGCTTTGTTGAAAGGCGATGGTGGGGTTGTTACCGTTCAGGCGGTCGCTTAAAAGCTGGCCCACGAAGAGCGTGAGCGCCAGCAGAAGCAGGTCAAAAATAAACGCGCCGGCGATCGTTGCAGGTAGCTGAAGCCAGTTGCTGCGGTCGCGGTTTTTATGCCGTCCCCAGTGGCCCATTTTGCGATACAGCGGCAGGGCCGCCAGGCGTACCAGCCACCAGAACGCAAAGACCAGGCCCGCCAGCAGCAGGAAATGCCAGGCGGCGTTGGTGAAAGTCTGAGAATTAAACGCTTTGTGCGGAGAACCGGTGATGTTGCGCCACAGCTGGGAGAAGCGCGAAGAGAGCTGCTCTCCGTATTCGCGGCTGATGTGAGTGACGTTCTCCAGCACCGTGGTCTCGTCTTTTATTTCCGGCGGCGTCAGCTTCGGCGTACTGTCCGGCGGCGGCGTGGCGGCGGCTTTCCGCAGCTGCTCGATAAGCTCCTGACGGGCGTCGGCGTTTTCAAGCACGTCGGCCAGCGCGCCGTAGGCCGCTTTCTTCTGCGCCACATCGGGTTCACTGCTGCTGGACGGGTCCGCTGTGGTTGCCGGAACGCCGGGCAGCGTCGCGGCCCATAGCGGAGCGGTGAAGAGTAGGGCAAGCAGTAACAAAATCCGCGGCACAGGCACCTCCATTGCATCTCAAACCAATAAGTATAGAAGATGAGATCCGCAGAGCGAGGTTGGGATGATTCTGGAAAGCGGCTCTCCCGCGAAGGGAGAGCCGGGGGGGATCAGGCTACGTGCTGCAAAAACTCGCGCAGGCGCGGGCTGGGCGGGTTATTCACCAGCATCTGCGGATCGCCATCTTCCGCAATGCGCCCTTTATCGATAAAGATCAGGCGCGACGCCACTTTTTCGGCGAAGCCGATTTCGTGGGTAACGATAACCATGGTCATGCCTTCTTCGGCCAGATCCTGCATCACTTTCAGCACTTCATGACGCAGTTCAGGGTCAAGCGCGGAAGTCGGCTCATCAAACAGCATCATTTTGGGTTTAACCGCCAGCGCCCGGGCAATGGCCACGCGCTGCTGCTGTCCGCCTGAAAGCTCAGAAGGGTAGTGGTGCGCACGTTCCGCGAGGCCCACTTTCTCCAGCAGGTCTTTCGCCAGTTTTTCCGCCGCCGCTTTATTGGCGCCGCGAACGCGCAGCGGGCCGAACATCACGTTTTCCAGCGCCGTCAGGTGCGGGAACAGATAAAACTGCTGGAATACCATCCCGGCTTCCTGGCGAATCAGCCGCTCGTCAACCTTCGGGTCGTTGACCTTCAGACCGTCGACGATCAAATCGCCGCTGGTAATCTCTTCAAGTTTGTTAATACAGCGCAGCAGGGTCGATTTACCGGAACCGGACGGCCCGATAATCACCACGACTTCGCCCTGGTTGATCTTCAGATCGATATCATGCAGCACCTTGGTTGGGCCAAAATGCTTGGAAACGTTTTTAAATTCAATCACAGGATTTTCATCCTTCTTTCAAGACGACGCAGAACAAAGCTCAGCACCAGGGTGATGATCAGGTAGATAACCGCAACGGCGCTCCAGATCTCCAGCGCGCGGAAGTTACCGGCAATAATTTCCTGGCCCTGACGGGTCAGTTCGGCCACGCCGATGACGATAAACAGCGAGGTATCTTTGATGCTGATAATCCACTGGTTTCCCAGCGGCGGCAGCATACGGCGCAGCGCCAGCGGCAGGATCACGTAGCGGATAGTTTCCCGACGAGAAAGGCCCAGCGCGAGGCCTGCTTCCCGGAACCCTTTATGGATCGACAGCACCGCGCCGCGGGTGATTTCCGCAATATAGGCGCCGGAGTTGATCATAATGGTTACCACCGCCGCCGAGAACGGGTCGATGCGTAAATCGCTAAACGCCATCGGCAGGGCGAAGTAGATGAACATGACCTGCACCACAATCGGGGTGCCGCGGATGATTTCGATAAAGACCAGCGCAATGTGGTTGGCAATCCAGCCGCCGAAACAGCGGGCGAAACCGGCCACCAGACCGATTATCAGACCGCCGACCAGGCCGAGGACCGAAATCCACAGCGTCATTTTGGCGCCTTCCAGTAAAATTGGGATGGCGGGCCAGATGGCACTCCAGTCAAACTGCATAATGTGTTCCTGTTACCGTGTCGAAAACAGAGGAAAACCCCCTGAGAAAACTATTCAGGCCTGCTGACGGGTAGCCCGGAGAGCTCCAGGTCTACCAGACCACAGCAGGCCTGGAAGAGAGTATCGCTAATTATTATTTGGGTTCAGTACCGAACCATTTTTTATAAATTTCGTTGTAAGTGCCGTTCTCACGCAGCGTTTTCAGCGCGCCGTTCACTTTTTCACGCAGCTCGTCGCTGCCTTTCGGGAAGGCGATACCGTAGTTTTGCGCTTCCAGCGAGTCGCCTACCGCTTTGAACTTGCCGTTACCCGCAGTTTTGATGAAGTAAAGGATGTTTGGCGTATCGTGCAGAACCGCATCAGCGCGACCGGTACCCAGTTCCATATAGGCGTTATCGATGTTCGGGAACTGGCGCAGATCTTTGGTTTTGATATTGGCTTTCGCGTAATCAACGGAGCCGGTGCCGCCCTTCACGGCAACCACTTTACCGTTCAGATCTTTGACATCTTTAATATCGTTATTATTCGCGTTAACCATGACCAGCAGGCCGCTTTTGTAGTAGCCGTCAGAGAAGTCGATCGCTTTTTTACGTTCGTCGGTGATGGTGATCCCCGCCAGCGCGAGATCGATGTTTTTGGTCTGCAGTGCCGGAATGATACCGCTGAAGTCCATTGGCTTCAGGGTGTAGTCAAGCTTCAGCTCTTTCGCAATGGCAGCCCACAGGTCAACGTCGAAACCGACATACTTATCGCCCTGTTTAAATTCGAACGGTACAAACGCCGTGTCGGTCGCGACAACCAGTGTTTTATCAGCGGCGTGAGAAGAAACCGCAAAAGCCAGGGTCAGTGCAGCCAGTGAAACTTTAAATACAGACTTCATAGCATTTCCTTTTATATCCACGGGACGATCCCCTGCGAGAACGAGTTGCCTTATGAAAAAATCATGCCACTTTTACAACCTGTTGTTTTATAACAAGCAGGAAGGCGCCTGTTGCACAATTTTGATAACGGATAACGTTAAATGCACCGATATGGGGCGCCGTTTTGGTGCGTCATAAAGGCATCGCATAACAAGAGCATTTTTAACGCAAACCCTGATGTTAAAACAATCTCGGCGTAACGATTGTGTGAGGTGATTATTACAATTGATTTACTTTTGCGCGTATTTTGTACATTCTCATGCACTGAAGTGGTGCGCGGCGGGGAAGTGGAAAGAAAAAAAGCCGCCAGCGTGGCTGACGGCAGTTGGCCTTACTCGATATTGGCTTCGATGAACCACAGGAATTTATCCAGGTCGCGTGAAGCAGCGGTGAAGATATCAGCGGTATCTTCATCTTTGGCTTCATCGATGGCTTTACGCACATCGTTGGCGACGATCGCATAGCGGTCGGCCAGCTCTTTCAGATGGTCCTGGACGCTATGGATATCCAGCGGGTAGCTTTTCAGCGGGCTTTTGCTGTTAATGACCTGAGTCGTACCCAGCGCTACGCCACCAAGCTGTACGGCACGTTCTGCCATCGTATCAAGGTGGTCGACGAGCGCAGTGCGGAAGCCGTCCAGCATCTCATGAACGGCAATAAAGTTTGCACCGCGCATATTCCAGTGAGCCTGTTTGGTAATCAAAGACAGGTCAATGAACTGGATCACCTGGCGATTCAGCAGCTCAACGGTCGCTTTCTTCGCGCTATCAGCGACGTCGTTACGGGTATAGAGCAGATTCGTTGCTTTAGTTTTAACCAGTTTTGCGGTACTCATAGTGTCATATCCTCTTGATATTTGTACTCGTCATACTTCAAATTCGAATTATTCGGAGCGTCTCATCCCAATAACTTGCGGAATTAAGTATAGCAACGGATTTGAGCTTTGCAGCGGCGGTAGTCTCTATCGGTCTGATAGCGCAGGGCTGTTAGTCAGGAAAAATAGTTTATAAATTAAGGAGATGATTGAGTTTCTCGTCAATCAGCTCCTTTTCGCTAGCTGATGTCGACCTTCTGTATCTTCGTTTCCCGACGCATTGTCAGCGTGGAGCCCATCGAGGCAAGAATAATCGCCCCCAGCGCCAGCGTTTGGGTCGCGGTTAGCGTTTCCCCAAGAAACACCATTCCGGAAAGCGCGGCGAGAGCCGGCTCCATGCTCATCAGGGTGCCAAAGGTCTTGCTGGGCATGCGGGTCAAGGCAACCATTTCCAGAGAGTAGGGCAGCGCGGTCGATAAAATGGCGATCCCCAGTCCCGGCAGCAGCAGCCCCCACTGAAAGAGCGTATCGCTGGCCTGGATCATCCCCATCGGGACGAAGACCACCGCAGCGATCAGCGACCCCATAGCGACCGTTGCGGGGCCATGCTCTTCGCCGGCGCGCTGACCGGTCAGAATGTAGACCGCCCAGCAGGCGCCAGCGCCAAGGGCCAGCAGCGCGCCAATGGGATCGATCTGCGCCACGCTTTGCCCCAGCGGCAGCAGAAACCAGAGCCCGAGCACCGCCAGCGCCACCCAGACGAAATCGAGGGGGCGACGGGAGCCAAAGAGCGCCACCGCCAGGGGGCCGGTAAATTCCAGCGCGACGGCGACGCCTAGCGGAATGCGCTGAATCGATAAATAGAACAGGTAGTTCATCGCACCGAGCGACAGGCCGTAGAAGAGCAGCGGCAGGCGCTGCTCCGGGGCAAAGCGCAGGCGCCAGGGTTTGAAGATAACCACCAGGATGAAGGTGCCGAGCGCGAGGCGCAGGGCGGTAACGCCCGGCGCACCCACCAGCGGGAAGAGTGACTTGGCCAGTGAGGCGCCACTCTGGATCGAAATCATGGCAATTAAAATAACCAGTATCGGCAACCATGCCGGTACTTTGCGGGAAGAGCCGGGCATCCTTTCTCCTGTCAATTTTGTCAAATGCGGTAAAGGTTCCAGTGTAAATGAATTACCCCGCGCCGGTTGAGCTAATGTTGAAAAAAAGGGGTGTAAAAGCAGTACAATAGCGCGGGGTTGAAGATAATTTCACCAGAAGATTAGGAATAATCTGGATACACGTCTGGCGCTTTATGAGCCTTAATAGGAGTATATTTGTAAAAAAGGTTTGTTTTCCAGTTTGTTATAGAAACGTAGAAACCTTTAGTTACATGAAAAAGTACGTTAGACAATGTAAAGTGAAAAGAGTTTCCCAAAAGTTTTTGTTATATTTAAGGCTTAGGACTTATTAGAAACACATTTGAGGTGGTTATGAATAAAATTGCACGTTTTTCAGCACTGGCCGTTGTTCTGGCTGCATCCGTAGGTACCACTGCTTTCGCCGCGACTTCTACCGTTACCGGTGGCTACGCGCAGAGCGACATGCAGGGTGAAGCGAACAAAGCAGGCGGTTTCAACCTGAAGTACCGCTACGAGCAAGACAACAACCCGCTGGGTGTTATCGGTTCTTTCACCTACACCGAAAAAGATCGTTCTGAGTCTGGCGTTTACAAAAAAGGCCAGTACTACGGCATCACCGCAGGTCCGGCTTACCGTCTGAATGACTGGGCGAGCATCTACGGCGTAGTGGGTGTTGGTTACGGTAAATTCCAGGACAACAGCTACCCGAACAAATCTGACATGAGCGACTACGGTTTCTCTTACGGTGCTGGTCTGCAGTTCAACCCGATCGAAAACGTTGCTCTGGACTTCTCCTACGAGCAGTCTCGCATTCGTAACGTTGACGTTGGCACCTGGATTGCTGGCGTAGGTTACCGCTTCTAATCACTCCGGTGATATAAAAAATCCGCCTCAAGGGGCGGATTTTTTTTGCCTGCGGTTTACGCAACCGTGTTAATTGACGGTAAACGCGTCGGTACCCAGATGGGTATAGTCCACTTTCTTCAGCTGGAAGTTAGTGATGTAGATGGGGCCGGCCTTCTGTTCCGAGATAAAACGATAGCGCGGGGCAATCTCCTGAGCGCTGATGCCGGTCCACTGCGAAAAGAAGCTGAGGAAGTCGTTGGCGGACCGCCGCGCTTTAATGACCTTATGCGCTTTATCATCGCTGGAGATCACCATAAAGGGGACCTGGAAATTCTGCTGGTACTTATCGTCGTGCGCCAGATACTGCACCTCTTTCCCGCGCTCTTTAAAAGCCAGACCGTGATCGGAAAAATAGGTCATCGAGAAGGTTTCGCCCGAGTTTTGTAGCTGAGTATAAAGATCGCTCAGCAGCGTATCGGTTTGCGTCATGGTGTAGAGATAGCAGGAGGTCTCTTTCGACTGAACAAAAACCGCGTATTTCCCTTTGGTGCGGTCGCAGGCCTGCGGATGCGAACCCATCAAATGCAGGACAATCAGCTGCGGCTGGGTGCGGCGGGTGGCAAGCACCTGCGCGGTCAGCTTTAATAGCTGCTCATCCTGAGTGTTTTTATTGGCCTCGAAATCGCCGTTCTTGAGGAACTGAACTTCGTCCGCGCGTTTGGCGATGCTGGCAATTGCCGTATCGTATTCGCCAATTTGCCCCTGATTCGAGAACCACCAGGTCTGAAAACCGGCGCGGTTGGCGAGGGTGACAAAGTTATCCTGAAACTGCGGTTTATCATCGACCACCCGGTTGAGGGTTAAACCGAGCGATTTCTGCGTTGAACCGCTGGCGGCAACGTAGTCATTGAACAGATAGCCTTTTACCGAGCTGGCGAACGGGGTGTTGTCCCAGTGGCCGCCAAAGGCGCCGAGCGCATCGCGACGCGCGCTCTCGCCGATCACCACCACATACAGATGATATTTGGGCTTTACCGCCAGCACGTGCCAGCTGTCTTTCATATTCGCCAGCTGCGCCATTCGCGCCTGCTCATCCAGCACTTCATTATTATTCACCACCACGTCTTTAACGAAGCGTACGGCGGGGTAGCCGGTGTCGATAACCTTAAAGACGCCGCCCCAGGCGAGGTTTTGCACCGGCTGGAGAAAGAAAATAGCGGTGCAGAACAGCAGCCCCAGCGTCTCCATTTTCCCCCATCGCGCCGATGCATCCGGCTTGCGCCGTACGGCAATCACGCCGAGCGCAAAGATAAACACGGCCAGCAGATAGTTGTACCACGGGAAAATGGTCAGGATCTCGGTGGACTCTTCGATGTTTGTGGCATGCAGCGCCAGCAGCGTGTTGAAATTGGGCGCGCCGTAGGCCTGGCCGAAAGGATAGTACATGGCCGCCAGCAGCGAATAGGCGCCGATCGTCACTTTTTGCGCGCGCGGAAAGCTGCGCCACAGCAGATGCAGCACGCAGGTAAAAGCAACGGTATAGAGCAGGCTAAAGTCGTAGCCCAGCGCCAGGTTAATAAACAGCGATTGTAAAAAGTAGAATCCTGTCCATGGGTTCAGTACCAGTCCGCGGGCGACCAGCGTTTCTTTCAGCGTGACATTCATAGTAAACAATCAAAAAGAGCCATGTGCGTCCCCTGGCATCAAGGGGTAAAACCTGCTGGACAGTGCGTGAAGAGGGTCTCTGCGAGCCGCAGTAGTGGCAGGGCTGACAAAAGATAGGGCTTGCAAATGTTAAGGTCAACCATCCATAACGGATTGTTTTGGGAGGAAGCTTACAAAACTTGAAAAAAGTTGCCGTAGCGCTGAGTAATCAGCCAGTTTGACGGGAAATTATGACAGAAAAATGAAGCGGCGTACCGCGACGCCGCATTAGTTGTTGGGTTTATCCTGCTGGGGCTTGCCGTTGATCAGATCGCACAGCATACCGACAAGCATTAACCGTACTTTAAAAGGAGAATGGGTAAACACGTTTAAACACCTCTTGAATTCATTCATCTCGACCTCCTGTAACTTCGTCCTTCACTCCTTGAAGGATGTGTGTATTACATACAGATATAGCACAGGCTATATTTTATAGCTATGGCTAAAACGTTAATTTTTTGTTCTCTGTGCGCGATCCATTACAATAGGGATCCTTTTATATGATGCTTGATGCGTCACAGGAATGAGGAAGCACAATGAACCGTCGCGCAGGTAAGCCAATAACAAAAAAAGTGACGCAGCTAGTGAATGTCGAAGAACACGTTGAGGGGTTTCGTCAGGTGCGCGAGGCGCATCGTCGGGAGCTGATTGATGACTACGTGGAGCTGATCTCCGATCTGATTATGGAGGTGGGGGAAGCCCGTCAGGTGGACATGGCCGCGCGTCTTGGGGTGTCGCAGCCAACGGTTGCGAAAATGTTAAAACGACTGGCCAGCGTCGGGCTGATCGAACAGATCCCATGGCGGGGGATCTTTTTAACCCCGGAAGGTGAGAAGCTGGCGCATGAAAGCCGCGAACGCCACCAGATCGTCGAAAACTTTTTACTGGTGATCGGCGTTAGCCCGGAAATTGCGCGTCGCGACGCCGAAGGCATGGAGCACCACGTCAGCGAAGAGACGCTGGCGATGTTTAAACAGTTTACCCTCAAGCAGGGGTCACCGGGAGAATGAACCTCGTCTTTGTTCAGTCGCTAATCCGCGACCGTTTTTTGCATCTGCTGCTGATCGTCGGCGTTGTTTTAAGCTTTTTTGTTCCGGTTGCCCCTGCAGGCTGGCTACACGCCATTGACTGGCATACGATTATCACCCTTAGCGGGCTGATGCTACTGACCAAAGGTATTGAACTGAGCGGCTATTTTGACGTAATAGGTCGCAAAATGGCGCGCCGCTTTGTGACCGAGCGCCAGCTGGCCATCTTTATGGTGCTGGCGGCCGCGCTGCTATCCACCTTCTTAACCAACGACGTGGCGCTGTTCATCGTCGTGCCGCTCACGCTGACTCTAAAAAAATGGTGCGCCATCCCGACAAGCCGTCTCATCATTTTTGAAGCGCTGGCGGTGAACGCCGGGTCGTTGTTAACGCCCATCGGTAACCCGCAAAACATTCTTCTCTGGGGGCGCTCGGGCCTCTCCTTTCCGGCCTTTATCGGCCAGATGCTGCCGCTGGCGGCAGCGATGATGCTCACCCTGCTGGCGCTGTGCTGGTTCTGTTTCCCCGCGAAGCGTCTCGACTATCAGAGTAGCGACAGGGCGCCCTCCTGGCGGCCAAAGCTGGTCTGGAGCTGCCTGGCGTTTTATGGGGTCTTTTTAGCCGCCTTAGAGCTGAAGCAGGAGCTGTGGGGACTGGCACTGATCGCGCTGGGTTTTTTGCTGCTGGCGCGGGCGGTCATTATCCACGTCGACTGGACGCTGCTGCTGGTCTTCATGGCGATGTTTATTGACGTTCACCTGTTGACCCAGCTACCGGCTCTCCAGCATGCGCTTAACGGCGTCGGCCAGCTCTCGGCAGGCGGATTGTGGCTGACGTCGATTGGCCTGTCGCAGTTTATCAGCAACGTCCCGGCGACCATTTTGCTGCTCAATTACGTTCCACCATCGGTGCTGCTGGCCTGGGCGGTAAACGTCGGCGGGTTCGGCCTGCTGCCGGGCTCTCTGGCAAACCTGATTGCGCTGCGCATGGCTGGCGATCGCCGTATCTGGTGGCGTTTCCATATCTACTCTCTGCCTATGCTGCTGTGGGCCGCGCTGGTAGGGTACGGATTGCTGCAGCTCTGATTTTCAGAGAATTGGGCAAGAAACGGACAGAAACGCCACATTCGCGCTCTCCTTTTCCGGGGTATAACTTTATTCACGATGGTGAATCACCCTGATTGAAGGAGAGTCGAGTCCTATGCGTTATCAAAAACTGGGCCATACCGGCCTTTTTGTCTCTGAGCTGTGCCTCGGCACCATGACCTTCGGCGGCGAAGGCGGCCTGTGGGGGAAAGTGGGGCAGCTGCGCCAGGCGGAGGCAGAGCAGCTGGTGGGCAGCGCGCTGGATGCGGGCATCAACTTCATCGACACCGCTGACGTCTATTCAGAAGGGCGCTCGGAAGAGATTACCGGCCAGGCGCTGAAGAATCTGAAAGTGCCGCGTGAAAACGTCGTCGTGGCGACCAAAGTGTTTGGCGAAACCGGCACCGCAGGCGTGAACTCGCGCGGCAGTTCGCGCTATCACATCATCGGCAGCGTGAAGGAGAGCCTGCGTCGCCTGCAGCTCGATCATATCGATCTCTATCAACTCCATGGCTTCGATCCGGCAACCCCGATCGAAGAGACGCTGTATGCGCTGGATAACCTGGTGCAGCACGGGCACGTCCGCTATATCGGCGTGTCGAACTGGGCGGCATGGCAGATAGTCAAAGCGCTGGGCATTTCCGAACGTCTGGGGCTGGCGCGTTTTGCCTCGTTGCAGGCTTACTACACCCTTGCCGGACGGGATCTGGAGCGCGAGCTGGTGCCGATGATGCAGAGCGAAGGCCTGGGCCTGATGGTCTGGAGCCCGCTGGCGGGAGGGCTGCTTAGCGGTAAGTACGATCGCGATGGGCACTCGGCGAGCGGCGGCCGCCGTCAGGAGTTTGATTTCCCGCCGGTGAATAAAGCGCGGGCTTTTGACTGCATTGATGTGATGCGCGAGATTGCCGATGCGAAGGGCGTTTCGGTGGCGCAAATCGCGCTGGCCTGGCTGCTGCATCAGCCGGCGGTAAGCAGCGTGATTATTGGCGCGAAGCGCGCTGAGCAGCTCGCCGATAACCTCGCGGCGACCAGCATTGCCCTGAATGATGATGAACTGGCGCGGCTTGACGCGGTCAGCGCGCTGCCGCGAGAGTATCCGGGCTGGATGCTGGAGCGCCAGGGCGAATACCGCCGCGACCAGCTCGCCCAGCAGTAACTTCCTCTCTTGCACGCCGGATCGTCTGTTTCGCGATCCGGTTTTTTTATCCGTTGCGCTCACAAAACGCGATCCTGGACTTTACCTGACGGGATAATTTCGTTTATATGACTAGTCATGAAATTAATATGACTAGTCATAGGTGCGAGCGATGAACAGAACACTACCGGCAGATTTTTTATGGGGTAACTCGGTTTCCAGTATGCAAACCGAAGGGGCGTGGAATGAGGGCGGGAAGGGGATGTCGGTTTACGATATCCGCCAGCCGGCGGAATTTGCGTCTGACTGGAAGGTGGCAACCGACTCGTACCACCGCTACCGGGAAGACTTCGACCTGATGCAGGATTTGGGCATGAACTGCTACCGCTTCCAGATTGCCTGGAGCCGCGTTTGCCCGGAAGGCGACGGTGAGTTCAATGAAGAAGGTATCGCCTTTTATCACCAGTTTATCGATGAACTGCTTGCCCGCGGCATTGAGCCGATGATCTGCCTCTATCACTTCGATATGCCGCTGTCGCTGGCTGAACGCTACAACGGTTTTACCGACCGTCGGGTGATGGAAGCCTTTATTCGTTACGGGCAGAAGATGATCGACTGCTTTGGTGACAAGGTGAAGTGGTGGCTGACCTTTAATGAACAGAATCTCTACCACATGCCGGACGCGTTTCTGATTTCAGGCTATATGCGCGGCGAGAAGACCCTGCGCGAGCTGTATCAGATCCAGCACCACGTGATGATGGCCCACGTGCACCTGACGCAGTATCTGCACCAGGCGAAGCCGCAGTGCCTGATGGGCGGCATGCTGGCCCACGCGCTGGTCTATCCGGCGACCTGCAAACCGCGCGATATCCTTTGCGCCCAGCAGCTCGATGAGTTTTTAAACCAGAACCTGCTGCGCGCCTTCGCCGGAGAGGGCTACAGCCCGGAGGTCATGCACGTTGTCGCCCGCGAAGGCTTTGCGGATATCTACCGCGCAGAGGATCTGGCGCTGATGGCGCAGGTTAAAATCGACTATCTGGCCTTTAGCTACTACGCCAGCAAGGCGCTGGATAGCGACCCGATCCCGCCGGGCACGCCGGTGAACCACTACATGCAGTTTGGCGATAAAAAGAATGACTTTCTGCAGGCCACCGAGTGGGGCTGGCAGATTGACCCGCTGGGCTTTCGCACCATCATTACCCGCTACTACAACGACTGGCGTCTGCCGGTATTCCCGATTGAAAACGGCATCGGGGTGATTGAGTCCTGGGACGGAGAAAATCCGGTCGCTGACGATTACCGCATCGCCTATCATCGCGACCATATCAACGCCATGAAAGAGGCGATGTTTGAGGACGGCGCGCGGGTGATTGGCTATCTGGGCTGGGGGTTAATCGATATTCTCAGTTCGCAGGGCGATATGCGCAAGCGCTACGGGGTTGTCTACGTGAACCGTGAAAACCACGACCTTAAGGACCTTAAGCGCGTCCCGAAGAAAAGCTATGCCTGGCTGAAGCGGGCCATCCGCAGCCACGGCGAAGAGATGTAGCGGCGCCTCGCGCGGGCAGATGGTATATTCTGCCCGCCAGCCACTATCAGACACGTAAAAGGATCCGGGAATGACGGCCAAATATCTGAGTATCGCGCGGGAAATCAAAAAACGTATTATCAGCCGGCAGTATCCCGCCAGCGCGCCGTTACCCGACCAGTTCGCCTTAGCGGCGGAGTTCAGCACCAGCAGGATGACCATCCAGCAGGCGATGCGCCAGCTGATTGTCGAAGGCCTTATCTACACCCGTAAGGGGCAGGGAACCTTCGTGCGCAAAAACTTCCTCCAGCTTTCGCAGTGGGAGCTGCCCGGCAGCGACTATTTTGGCGCCACCAAAACCTGGGAGCATGTAGGGGAAGTGACCAGCCGGGTGATTCGCTTCGAGCTGCGTTTTCCGTCGGAAAAAGAGCAAAGCTCGTTGCTGATTGACGCCGATGCCCCGGTCTATGATTTCGTCCGCCTGCGGCTGCTCAACGAGGAACCCGTGTCGCTGGACCTCACCGTGATGCCCGTTGCGCTGGTGCCTGGCCTGAATAAAACGCATCTCGAAAGCTCGGTATTTCGCTACGTGCAGGAGGCGCTGGGGCTGAAGATGATGGGATCGTATCGGGTGGTGCGGGCGATGAAACCGCAGGCGCTGGACAGGGAGCATCTCAACTGCGAAGCGAGCGACCCGGTGCTGGAGGTGGAGCAGGTGATCTATCTGGAGGACGGTACGCCGCTGGAGTATGCCCATTGCCACTATCGCTACGACCACGGCGGAATTATTCTGGTCAATAACGGATAAAAAAATGGCGGGCACCGGGCCCGCCACTCTGTGCGATGCGTTTTAGTTCAGACGCACCGGCATACCGGAACGGTTCTGGATCGCCTGATCGACCACGCTCTGGTCTACGTCAGCCTGGCTGGTAATCGCCTGTACTGATTTGGTCAGGTTAATCGGCACGATTTCGCCGCCCTGGAACTGCTCTTCCGTGGTGGACAGCGGGTTGTGAACTTCAATGAAGCGGCTGCCGTCAGGTTCGGTAGTGGCTTTTACCGGCTCATCGATAAACTCAACGCGGGTGCCGACCGGCACGTTTTCAAACAGGAATTTGATATCGTCGTTACGCAGACGCACGCAGCCGTGGCTGACGCGCAGGCCGATGCCGAAGTTAGCGTTGGTACCGTGAATAGCGTACAGGCGGCCGATATACAGCGCGTACAGGCCCATCGGGTTATCAGGGCCGGCAGGAACAACGGCCGGCAGCGGTTCACCGGCTGCGGCATATTCAGCGTGCATTTTGGCGGTAGGCGTCCAGGTCGGACCGGCTTTTTTACGCTCAACTTTCGTCACCCAGTTGATCGGCGTGTCTTTGCCTAACTGGCCGATACCGATCGGCAGCACGATGACGGTGTTGGTGCCTTTCGGATAGTAGTAGAGGCGCATTTCCGCGCTGTTGATGACGATACCTTCATGCACGGTGTCCGGCAGGATCAGCTGCTGCGGGATATTCAGCACGGTGCCGCCTTTCGGCAGGAAGGTGTCCACGCCCGGGTTGGCTTCCAGCATGTTGGATAAACCCATCTGGTATTCAGCGGCGAAATATTCCAGCGGCTGCTTGTTGCCTTCCGGAATGGTGATCACCTGGTTCTGGCCAATCAGACGGCTGCCGTCGGTGGGCAGAGGGTAGGTTACAGCAGAAGCTGTGTTGCAAAAGCCCACGATGGCGAAGGCTGCCGCGAAGAGTGTTGATAATTTCATAATCTTTATGTCGTGGGCGATGTTAATGCCGCACAGGCCTTTGTCAGTTTAAACAGGAAGTCGATGGGAGCGCATTATATGTGCTTTCCGGCAAACAGGTAAATGAGATGTGTACGAAATCACATTTTTTTCCTGTGACCCTGAGTGTAGCCCGTCAACGCGGGCTCTGCAGCCTGAAAACGGGAGGGGATTACCCCTCCAGAAGCCGCGACTGGAGCGCTTCTCGCGCCTGCGGCGTGAGCTGATACTCTTTCTCCAGCCAGGCATCGACGCTGGCGTAGCGTTCGTCGATT
The DNA here is from genome assembly GCF_040061795.1 of Klebsiella sp. GN_Kp190. Taxonomy (NCBI): domain Bacteria; kingdom Pseudomonadati; phylum Pseudomonadota; class Gammaproteobacteria; order Enterobacterales; family Enterobacteriaceae; genus Klebsiella; species Klebsiella sp. GN_Kp190. The sequence continues at coordinate 2,636 of NZ_JBEAFN010000004.1, read as the reverse complement.
TGCGAAAGCGCGGCGGCAAGGTAGGACTCATGCACCGTCATCATTTCCGCCAGGTTCTGCCGGCCGCGGGGGGTCAGCGCATTGCCGAGGGACTGGAGCATGAAATCTTCGACCTGCGTCAGCATGCCCTGGGTGAGCAGATATTCCTCCATGACCGTATGACGATCGCAGCCGAGGGCGAACAGCGTCAACGCGCAGCCAACGCCGGTGCGGTCTTTTCCCACCGCGCAGTGCTGCAGCAGCGCGCCGTCGAAAGGCTCCATCAGCCAACCGGCCAGCTGGCGATAAGCGGCGTTATTGAACGGCAGCTGGCGGTAGAGCGCCAGCATAAACTGCTCGCCGTTAAGGGCGTTCAGGGTGGCGGCGTTGAGCTCGGTGACTTTGGCGTTGACGTCGCGAACGTGCGGATTCGCCGGGGCGTTGAGGTAGTGAGCCGCTTCGTTCAGCTTATCGGGGCTGCGATTCACTTCGCCCGGGTCGCGATAATCAATCACCCGGCTAAGCGGGATCGCGTCCAGATGGGTGAGGTCATCTGCCGTCATCATATGCAGCGAGCCGGAGCGGAATAACTTCCCGGTACGCACGCGACGGCCGTCGGCGGTACGCTGGCCGCCCAGGTCACGAAAGTTGATACCGCCCTGCAGCGATAAGAAAGCCGGATGGCGGGAGTGTGTGGTCATAGGTTCCTTCCAGATTAAGGTAAAAAATTACGCATTAAGCAGTGTAACCGCGCAATATGACATGACCCTAACACAGGCGTCATTGATGATTTTATAACGCCCCGTGAAAAGTGAAGCATTTGCTGGCATAATGTCTGGTTCATCACACTTCTCATTCTCTATTTTCAGGATAACCCCGTGCTAGTATCCAGCAACGTCACCATGCAGTTCGGCAGTAAGCCGCTGTTCGAAAATATTTCCGTCAAATTTGGCGGCGGCAACCGTTACGGCCTGATTGGCGCCAACGGTAGCGGCAAATCCACCTTTATGAAGATCCTCGGCGGCGATCTTGAGCCGACGCTGGGCAACGTCTCCCTCGATCCGAACGAGCGTATCGGTAAGCTGCGTCAGGATCAGTTTGCGTTTGAAGAGTTCAGCGTGCTGGATACGGTCATTATGGGCCACGGCGAGCTGTGGGAAGTGAAGCAGGAGCGCGATCGCATCTACTCCCTGGCGGAGATGAGCGAAGAAGATGGCTACAAAGTGGCTGACCTGGAAGTGCTGTACGGCGAGATGGACGGTTACTCCGCTGAAGCGCGCGCCGGCGAACTGCTGCTCGGCGTCGGCATCCCGGTTGAACAGCATTACGGCCCGATGAGCGAAGTCGCTCCCGGCTGGAAGCTGCGCGTGCTGCTGGCGCAGGCGCTGTTCTCTAACCCGGACATTCTGCTGCTTGATGAACCGACGAACAACCTGGACATCGACACCATCCGCTGGCTGGAGCAGACCCTCAACGATCGCGACAGCACCATGATCATCATTTCGCACGACCGTCACTTCCTGAATATGGTCTGTACCCACATGGCGGATCTGGATTACGGCGAGCTGCGCGTTTACCCGGGCAACTACGATGAGTACATGACCGCGGCGACCCAGGCGCGCGAACGTCTGCTGGCGGACAACGCCAAGAAAAAAGCGCAGATTGCCGACCTGCAATCTTTCGTCAGCCGCTTTAGCGCCAACGCCTCTAAATCTCGCCAGGCGACCTCGCGCGCCCGTCAGATTGACAAAATTAAGCTGGACGAAGTGAAAGCGTCCAGCCGTCAGAACCCGTTCATTCGCTTTGAGCAGGATAAGAAGCTGTTCCGTAACGCCCTGGAAGTGGAAGCGCTGGCGAAAGGCTTTGATAACGGCCCGCTGTTTAAAAACGTCAATCTGCTGCTGGAAGTGGGGGAGAAGCTTGCCATTCTGGGCGCCAACGGCGTGGGTAAATCCACGATGCTGAAAACCCTGGTCGGCGATCTGACGCCCGATAACGGTACCGTTAAATGGTCTGAGAACGCGCAGATTGGCTACTACGCGCAGGATCATGAGTATGAATTTGAAAACGATCTGACGGTATTCGAGTGGATGAGCCAGTGGAAACAGGAAAGCGATGATGAGCAGGCGGTGCGCAGCATCCTGGGTCGTCTGCTGTTCAGTCAGGACGATATCAAGAAGCCGGCGAAAGTGCTCTCCGGTGGCGAAAAAGGCCGCATGCTTTTCGGTAAGCTGATGATGCAAAAACCGAATATCCTGGTGATGGATGAACCAACCAACCACCTGGATATGGAATCGATCGAATCGCTGAACATGGCGCTGGAGATGTATCAGGGCACCCTGATCTTTGTTTCCCACGACCGTGAGTTTGTGAGCTCGCTGGCGACCCGAGTGATTGAAATTACGCCGGAGCGCGTTGTGGACTTCACCGGTAACTACGAAGATTATCTGCGCAGCAAAGGTATCGAATAATATTGCTGTTGTCTGTCCCGGATTGCGGCGCTGCTGCGCCTTATCCGGGCTACCGGCCCGCAGACGGCGGTGAACCTGTAGCCCGGGCAAGGCGCGTTAAGCGCCGCCCCCGGGAGCGGTGCGCAGCGTGGCTGAATTCCCCGGAGGCGATGCTGCGCATCTGTCCGGGCTACCGGCCCGCAGACG